>VFKJ01000815.1 GCA_009885595.1 Myxococcales bacterium
GGCGATGCCCGAGAGCACCTTCAAGTCCTTCTCCGAGAACGCGTTGGTGCGCTCGCGGGTGTCGCAGAAGAGCACCCCGCGCAGCACGCCCTTGCTGAGCAGCGGCACGGCCATGGCCGAGCGAATGCCCTGCGCGACGATCGACTCGGAAGAGCTGAACCGGCTGTCGAGGATCGCGTCGGCCGTGAGCACCGCGCTGCGGGTCTCGCACACGCGCTTGAGCACGGTGTCGGAGACCACCACCTCGGCGGCGTCCTGCTTGCGGCGCAGCACCGCCTGCGGCGAGAGCGTGCCCTCTTCGCTGGCGAGGAAGACCACCGCGTTGTCGGCGGCCAGCAGCTGGAAGGCCACCTTCAAGATCTTGTCGAGCAGGCTCTTGAGATCGCGCTCCATGCCGACGAGCCGGTGGAACTCGTTGGCGATGCGCAGCTTCTCGTAGTCCTGCTTCAGCGCCTCCATGTCGTTCATCTTGTCGGCCGGTCGGAACTCGGCCGACTCCATCTGCGCCACGGTGGCGAGGAAGGCCGGCATCGACTGCGCCGAGGCGACCACGGTGACGCCCGCAGACGTGGTGTGCCCGGCCTGGCCGCCGCCGTCGTGGAAGACCAGCCGGCTGTTGCCCAGCGCGATCTCGTCGCCGTCACGCAGCCGCAGCTCGCGCACCTTGCGGCCGTTCACGAAGGTGCCGTTGCTCGAGTTCAGGTCGCGCAGCAGGTAGTTCCCGCCGACCTTCTCCACGATGCAGTGCTCCTTGGAGACCTCCCGGTCGACCAGGCGCAGGGTGTTGTTCGGGTGCCGCCCCATCGAGGTGCGATCGGACAGCGGGAACTCTCCCACCTTGCCGTCGGCGAACCGGCCGGAGAGCCGGGGGCCCTTCAGCTGGCCGGGAGCGAACACCTGGCCGGGGCGAGGCTGAGAGCCAGTCGCGGCGACATCAGTGAGCGGGATGGGTTGGTTGCTCAAGACGCGCGCAGGCTAGCAAGAGAAACCTGGGGAGACACCAATCCCGCCGTGGCTGCGGGGCCCTGAAATGACGGTTGAAAGTTTCCGGTGGGCGCTGCAATGGGCCTTTGGCGAGGCTACTCCTGAGGATGACTCGCCTCGCCCCCCGACAGGTCTCCGCGCGCCCGCTGGCCCGCCGCGTAACTGCGCGGAAACAGAAGCTGCCCGAGCCCACCCCGCCGCCGCCTCCTCCGACCAGCGCCCAACGGCAGGCGGCGCTGACCGCGAGCTTCGAGGCGCTCCGCGCGCGGCTCTGGGGAAATCAGGGCGCGACCCTGACGACGATCGACGAGGTGGTGGTGCGCGGCGCGTTGATCGGTCGAGGCCGGCCGCATTGGCATCTCCTCACTGAAGGGCTGGGCGCCAAGGGGTACGAGCTCTCGCTGCGCGTGCAGAAGGAGAAGGACGAGCTCGCCGCGCCCGGCTGGGCGGTGGCGCTGCTGGCGACGTTGATCTCCCGCGCCAACGCGGGGCAGCTCTGGGCCGACACCAACCAGGTGATGGTGCTCGCGCAGGGCGTGGCGCCGGGCACCGACTCGGAGCTGTTCGGGGTGGTGTTCACCGCCGATCCCGAGGTGCCGTCGATCGCCACCGCCCACGACACGGTGCCGGTGCTGTTGGCCGTGCCCGTCACCCGGGACGAGGCGCGGTCCGTGCGCGAGTGGTCGCCCACCGCGCTGGTCGAGGTGCTGGCGAAGGTCGACCCCTTCTTGATCACCCTGCTCGACAGGCCCTCGCTGCTGCAGTCGCCCCGCGCGCGTTTGCTGATCGAGCAGCGCATGGAAAAAGAGGGCAGCAGCCTCTCCACCATGACGGCCACCACCAGCCAGGCGTCGAAGACGGGCGAGGTGGTGACCTGGAAGCTCTCCGCCGACGGGGTCGACACCTTGTGCAGTCTGCTCAAGGGCCGCATCGCGCATCAGCGGAGCTTCAGCGTGGTGTCGGGCGCCAGCCGGGTCGAGGTGGTCAACGGCGATCCCGCGGTGGCCGACTTCCACAAGAGGCAGCTCACCCTGCGCCTGACGCTGGTGGCGGCGCGGCAGATGCGTTCGCTGCTCAAGGCGAAGCCGGGCAGCTACACCTTCGAGCACCTGCCGAACTTCGCGCTCGTGGTGGTGTGAGCGTGCTAGGGCTGTTTTCGAGATGAAGATCAAGCAGAAGCCCGAAGACTTCTCCGTCAAGGAGTCGTACCGCTTCGACGAAGTCGAGACCGGCCCGTTCCGCGTCTACCTGATGGACAAGCAGAAGCTGTCCACCTTCGACGCGATCGCGCGCATTCAGCAGAAGTTCGGGCTCTCCCCGGGCTCGGTCAGCTACTGCGGCCTCAAGGACAAGCAGGGCCGCACCGAGCAGCTGATCGCGGTGAAGGGCGCCGACATCGACATGCAGGACGAGGATCTGCGCCTCAAGTTCCTCGGCCGCACCGACAAGGCGCTCTCCGCCCGGAACACCACCAGCAACCGCTTCGCGGTGACGGTGCGCCAGCTGCAGCCCAAGGAGCTCTCCGAGGTCGCGATCGCCGCCACCGAGGTGCAGCGCTTAGGGGTGGTGAACTACTTCGACAGCCAGCGCTTCGGCTCGCTCAAGCACGGCCAGGGCTTCATCGCGAAGGATCTCATTCGCGGCGACTTCGAGGCCGCGCTGCACAACTACCTCGCCAAGCCCTCTGCGCTCGATCGCACCGACGACGGCAAGGTGAAGCAGTTCTGGGCCACCAACTGGGGCGACTGGACCGCCAAGGTGCCCTTCGACGCGGGCCGAAAGTACTACCGCATCATCAAGGCGCTGCGGGACGAGCCGCAGGACTGGGTCAACGCCTTCCTGCAGATCGACGCCGACTACCGCGCGCTGTTGCTCTTCACCTACCAGAGCTACCTCTGGAACGAGGGCGTGCGCCGGCTGCTGCAGATCGTCTTCCCGCGCGAGCACCTCTTCCCCATGCCGTACCAGGCCGGCACCCTGCTCCACCACACCGACGCCTCGCCCGAGGCCATGGCGTACATCAAGAACCGCACCTTCCCCCTGCTGGCGCCCAACAGCACCTTCACCGATCCCAAGGTGGAAGAAGCGGTGAAGTGGGTCTTAGGCAAGGAGAAGCTCAAGCTCGAGGACCTGCGCATCGAGGAGTCGCCCAAGCTGCTCTTCTTCA
>VFKJ01000110.1 GCA_009885595.1 Myxococcales bacterium
CGCGACCAAGCCCAGGAGCGGCTTGACGACGGCGACCACCACCGAGGTGATGATCATCGCGATAGCCATCGCTCCCGCTGCGCTCCGGATGGCCGGCATGCGGAAGTTCAGTGGAGCCATCGCGCCTCCCTCTTCAGCTCACTTCGGCTTGTAGAACAGCGTCACGGTGAGGCAGTGGAACTCCTTGTCGGAGCTCTGGGTGACCTCTTTGTCGACGATGTCGGCGGTGGGGTTTTCTTTCAGCCAATTGGTGATCTTCTCGCCCATGACCTCGCGATCGCGCGCGAGCGTCGTCGAGAACACCTTCACGCCGGTAAATTGCGGAATCGACATTTTTTTTCCTTCGCCCAGTAAGTGAAGCCACCCGGTCCGACCAGCACACGGACCTCGAGTGTAATGCCCGTTTCCCGGGGCCGCATCAATGGGTCACTGCCAAACCGTCTGGGTCGGTGTCGTGGGTCAGCGAAGACCAGCGGCCTTGGCGCGGTAGTTCTCGCACAACGAAGGTTCCTTGCACGACGGACCGATGCCGTCGGGGTGGGCCACGAACGGGGTCTTCTCAGACTCCTCGGTGCCACACAGGCTGCACTTGCGCTTGCGGTTCTTCCGCTCGGTGCGCCGCTCTTCTGCGAGCTGCTTGGCGCGATCACGCAGTGCCTTTGCATCAGGAACGTTCGTCACATGGCCTCCACGAGAACTGCGATGCCCTGCCCGCCGCCAATACACGCGCTGCCGACGCCGTACTTTGCGCCTCGGCGCTTGAGTTCGTACAACAGATGCAGGGTGATGCGCGCGCCAGAAGCGGCGAGCGGGTGGCCGAGCGCGATCGCTCCGCCGTTGACGTTGGTCCGATCACGCGGCAGGCCCAGCTCCTTCTCCACCGCGAGGTACTGGGGCGCGAAGGCCTCGTTGACCTCGAAGAGATCGATGTCCGAGAGCTTGAACTCGGCGCGCTCCATCAGCTTGCGGATGGCCGGGGCGGGGCCGATGCCCATGATGCGCGGGTCGCAGCCCACCGCGGCCCAGTTCACCAGGCGGCCGATGGGTTTGAGGCCCTTCTTCTCGGCGAAGGCCCGGGTGCCCAGCAGCGCCGAGGCGGAGCCGTCGTTGATGCCCGAGGCCGCGCCGGGGTGAATGACGCCGTCCTTCTTGAACACCTTGGGCAGCTTCTTGTAGCCCTCGGCGGTGGAGTCGGGGCGCGGGTGTTCGTCTTTCGCGAAGAGGGTGACCCCTTTCTTCGACTTGAGCTCGACCGGAGAAATCTCCGCGGTGAAGCGGCCCGCTTCGTGTGCGGCCTGGTAGCGCTGCTGGCTGAGCGCGCTGAAGGTGTCCACCTCGTCCTGGGTGAGCTGGTACTGCTCGGCGAGGTTCTCGGCCGTCATGCCCATGGGGAGGTTCGGGTAGGTGTCGAAGAGGCCGACCATCAGGCTGTCCTCGAGGCCGCTCTTGCCCAGCGGCAGGCCCCAGCGAGCGCCGCGGACCACGTGAGGCGCCTGGCTCATCGACTCGGTGCCGCCGGCGAGCACGCACTGCGCCTGCTCGGTGAGCATCATCTCGGCGGCGGTGACGTACGCCTGGAAGCCCGAGCCGCAGAGGCGGTTCAAGGTGAGCGCGCCCACGTTCACCGGCACGCCGGCGCGCAGGCCGACGTGGCGCGCGAGGTAGATGGCGTCGGGGCTGGTCTGCATCACGTTGCCGTAGACGACGTGGTCGACGTCTTCGGCGCTCACCTTCGCCTGCGCGAGGGTGGCCTTGGCCGTCTCGACCGCGAGGTCGGTGGCCGAGAGGTCCTTCAGGGAGCCGCCGAACGTCCCGAACGGGGTCCGCTTGCCGGCGAGGAAAAAGATCTCTTCGTGCTTCGATGCGCTCTTCATTTTGGTTTTGGTTGTCCGTCAGGCGAGGAGCCTGACCAACGCGGCGCCCACCATGCCAACTGCGCCCAGCGTCCACAACAGTCCAACTGCATGCTGTTGACGCAACTCAGGTTTTCCCGATCGCGAATACCAGTCGCGGGCGGCGCCGACGCGATCTTCGAGGGTCGCGAGCACTTTGGGTGTGCCGATCTCCGGCACGCGACGCAGGTGCGCCTTGAGCACGCGCTCGGGTGAAGCGCCGTCCAGCCCGCCGGCCAGGTACACGCCGGGCACTTCGTACGAGAGGCGGCGGTAGTTCGCGGTGATCACGAAGCCGCGAGCGGATTGGGTGAAGAAGACCAGCTGCGCCTGCTCATCGGGACCCAAGGTCAAGGAAGCGACCACCGGCTGCCCTGGCAGCACCGCGTCGAGGAAGTTCCGGGCGGGGGCCAGCGGCACCTTCTCGCTGTGCGCGCCCAGCAGGGTGAAGCCCAGCTTCTTGAGCTCAGCCAGGGCGTCTTCCAGCTCGGCGGGCACCACGGTGACGTCGGCGGGGGTCTCCACCTCGACCTTCACCGCTTGCGGCCGCAGGCACAGCACCGCGCGCCACGCCTGAAAACGCAGCAGCACCAGCGCGCCGACGAGCGCGAGCACGGCGATGACGACGGAAGAGTCGGGCTGCAAGGCGCGCCCCTTGTAACGGCGTTCAGGGCGATCGACACGGCCAGATTTGAAACCTGAGAGTCGAAGTGGAGCGTCCGCGCCGCGTCCGCGCCCTGCCCCGCTCCGCGCGCTCCTCCGTTCATCCAGGAGCGGAGTCGAGGGACGGCACATGGGTTGCTCAGCAGCGAGTTCGCCGCGGGGAATCAACTCCGCGCATCAACGGATGGAGGCAGGGCGATGGGGAAGCTGAGTGAGAAGTTGAAGGCGGTGGCGGTGGCCGTGGCGGCGATCGAGAAGCAGTTCGGGCGCGGGGCGGTGATGCAGATGGGCGAGTCGACGGAGATCCAGCCGGTGGCGGTGATCCCCACGGGGTCGGTGGGGCTCGATCGCGCGCTGGGGGTGGGGGGGCTGCCGCGCGGGCGGGTGGTGGAGATCTTCGGCAACGAGTCGTCGGGCAAGACGACGCTCACCCTGCACGCGATCGCCCAGGTGCAGGCGCAGGGCGGCGTGGCGGCCTTCATCGACGCGGAGCACGCGCTCGACGTGGGCTACGCGCGCAAGCTGGGGGTGCGGGTGGAAGAGCTGCTCATCAGCCAGCCCGACACCGGCGAGCAGGCGCTGGAGATCACCGAGCACCTGGTGCGCTCGGGCGCGGTGGACCTGGTGGTGATCGACTCGGTGGCGGCGCTGGTGCCGCGCGCGGAGATCGAAGGGGAGATGGGCGACGCGCACATGGGGGTGCAGGCGCGGCTGATGAGCCAGGCGCTGCGCAAGCTCACCGGCGCGGTCAGCCGCAGCGGCACCACCATCATCTTCATCAACCAGATCCGCATGAAGATCGGGGTGATGTTCGGCAACCCCGAGACCACCACCGGCGGCAACGCGCTCAAGTTCTACAGCTCGGTGCGCCTCGAGATCCGCCGGGCGGGGAACCTCAAGGAAGGCGACGTGGTGATCGGCACCCGCACCAAGGTGAAGGTGGTGAAGAACAAGGTGGCGCCGCCCTTCCAGGAAGCGGAGTTCGACATCATCTACAACAAGGGCATCAGCCGGGCGGGCGAGGTGATCGATCTGGGCGTGCCGCTGGGGCTCGTCGAGAAGTCGGGCACGCACTACATGCTGGACGGCGAGCGGCTGGGCCAGGGGCGCGAGCGCGCCATCGAGTGGATGCGCGAGCACCCGGTGGAGCTGGAGAAGGTGGCGGCGAAGATCCTCGTGGCGCAGAAGCCCACGGAGCCGCCGGTGGAGGCGCCCGCCGAGGAAGCAGCGTGAGAGCGGTGACGATCGCGGTGGGCCTGCTGCTGGGGCTCCTCGTGCTCGGCACTTCCCGGCCGGTGGAGCGCAAGCATCACGGGCGCAAGGCGCGAGAGACGCACCGCATCGCCATCGAGCGGCCGCGCTGACCTTTCTCTCCCTCTCCCCCACGGGGGAGAGGGTTGGGGGGAGGGGGCTTCAAGAAATGCCGTGCTCCGTCATCCAGCGCTCGGCCTCGATGGCGGCCATGCAGCCGGTGCCGGCGGCGGTGACGGCCTGGCGGTAGGTCGCGTCTGAGACGTCGCCTGCGGCGAACACGCCTTCGATCGACGTCTTGGCGGTGCCCGGCTGCACCCAGAGGTAGCCGTTGCTCTGCAGCTTCAAGCTGTCCTTGAAGAGCTCGGTGGTGGGCACATGCCCGATGGCGACGAACACGCCCTTGGCCTCGACCTTCTTCGTGTCGAAGGTCTTGAGGTTCTTCACGATGGCGCCGGTGACCCCCTTCTCGTCACCGACGACCTCTTCGATGGCCGAGTCCCAGATGAACTTGATCTTGGGGTTGTTGAGGGCGCGCTCCTGCATGATCTTCGAGGCGCGCAGCTCGTGGCGGCGGTGGATCACGGTGACGCTGCTGCACATCTTGGAGAGGTAGTTCGCCTCTTCCATCGCGGTGTCGCCGCCGCCGACCACCAGCACGTCGGTGTTCTTGAAGAAGAACCCGTCGCAGGTGGCGCAGGCCGACACGCCGCGGTTCATGAAGGCGTCTTCGCCCTTCACGTCGAGCCACTTGGCCGAGGCGCCGGTGGCGATGATCACCGTCTCGGCCAGGTACTCCTTCGTCTCGCCCTTCACGTGGAAGGGGCGCTTGCTCAGGTCGAGCTTGACCACGTTCTCCATGTGCACGGTGGTGTGGAAGCGCTCGGCCTGCTTCTGGAAGCGCTCCATCAGCTCGGGGCCGGTGACCGACTCGGGGAAGCCCGGGTAGTTCTCCACCTCGGTGGTGATCATCAGCTGGCCACCGGGCACGCGCCGGCTGTCGGACTCCGCGGGACCGCCGGCGAACACCACCGGGGAGAGGTTCGCGCGGGCCGCGTAGATCGCCGCCGTGTAGCCAGCGGGACCCGAACCGACGATGACGACTTTCCTGCGCTCCATGGCTGCTCCTTCGAAGGGGACCGAACGACGGTAGATGCAGAAACTCGGACTTCCGATTCGGTGTGCTAGGAACTACAGGTGATGGACGTCGAAATCTTGAGAAAAGTCGCGCTGTTCGAGGGCATGACCTCAGCCCAGCTGCGCAAACTGGCAGCTGCCCTCAAGGAATCGAAGTTCCCCGGCAGCACGCACATCTTCAAGGAAGGCGAAGCCGGCACCTCGATGTTCATCATCGTCGAGGGCAAGGTGCGCATCTCCAAGATGGTGCCGGGCATCGGGGAAGAGGCGCTCGCGATCCTCGAGCGCGGGCAGTACTTCGGCGAGATGAGCCTGATCGAAGAAGGGCCGCGCAGCGCTGATGCCATCGCGCACACCAGCTGCCTGCTCTACGAGCTCTCGCGGGAGAAGCTCGACGAGGTGATGTTCACCGACAAGGAGCTGGCGTCGACGCTGTTGTGGACGTTCGTGCGCACGCTCAGCTCGCGGCTGCGCGAGACCAACGACAAGATCCGCGCGTTCTTCGCGCTGTCGTCGTTCGGCCCGCGCTGACTCATCTCCCGGGGCTTACCGGCAAACCCCGCTCTGGCAGCTGAGGCCCGAGCCGCAGGTCGTCCCGCAGCCACCGCAGTTGTTCCGATCGGTCTGCAGGTTGGTGCAGGCGTTGCTGCAGCAGGTCTCCCCGTTGCCGCAGTTGCAGCCCTTGGGGGCGCCGGCGGTGCAGACGTCACCCGACTCGCACTTGGAGAGGGTCGCGAAGAGATCGATGAGGTTGTTGCACTGGGTGTTCTCGATCGCCTGGAAGCAGATGTTGAGGCTGTCGCCGCTGATGCGGCCGTCGCACTTGTCGGTGGGCCAGAGGTCCTGGAAGTCGGCGCGCTTGGCGACCAGGCATTCATCGGCGCTGGCGTAGCGCTCGCCTGAGCCCACGTTTCCGCAACGCGACTCGAAGCGACACAGCCGCTGCGCGCCGCCTTCGCGGGCATCGACCACCGAGACACAGCCCGCGAGCGCGAGCAGACCGACACAGAGTGAAAGAGAGCGAATCATGCGGGGGACCCTATTCGCGGGCGGGCTTTCCGTCGATCCTCACGCGGGGGGGTAAGGGCTTGACGGGGGCCTGGCTCCGCGCTCCCGCGAGCCACCCATCGCGGTCGAGCACCCGGCAACCCACGCTGAACGTCATGTCTTCCTCGGTGATTTCCGCGTGGCCCTGGAGGTCTGCCCGGGTGCGCGCCATCTTGAGGATGCGGTCGTGCGCGCGGGCGGAGAACTTGAAGGCGCGCACCGAGTGCTCGAGCATCCGCAGGGCGCTGGGCAGGGGCCGGGCGTGCAGCTGGAGCAGCCGGGGTCCCATCTGGGCGTTGCAGTAGATGCCGGGGTCCTCCCGAAACCGCTGCGCCTGGACCGCGCGGGCCGCCTCCACCCGCTCGCGAAAGAAGGACGAGGGTTTCTCCTGCAGGCGCGCCGAGAGCACCTTCACGTCGACGGGCCGGGTTTGCATGCTGACGTCGAGGCGATCGAGCAGCGGCCCGGAGATGCGGGTGAAGTAGTCGTTCACCTTCGTCTGCCCGCAGGTACAGGGCCGATCGCCCACGTTGAAGAAGCCGCACGGACACGGGTTCATCGCCGCCATCAACATCACCTGGCAGGGATAGGTGACGTGCTGGTTGGCGCGCGCGAGCCGCACCACGCCCTCTTCCAGCGGCTGGCGCAGCACCTCGAGCACGTGCCTGCGGAACTCCGGCAGCTCGTCGAGGAAGAGCAGGCCCCGGTGCGCCATCGAGAGCTCGCCGGGCCGGGTCTGGGGCCCTCCCCCCACCAGCCCGGCGTCGCTGATGGTGTGGTGCGGCGCGCGGAAGGGGCGCTCCTTGATCAGCGCCTGCCCTTCGGCGAGCAGGCCGAGCACCGAGTAGATGCGGGTGACCTCGAGCTCTTCCTGGAAGGTCATGCGCGGGAGAATTCCCGGCAGGCGCCTGGCCAGCATCGTCTTGCCCGAGCCGGGTGGACCGCAGAGCAAGACGTTGTGCCCGCCGGCCGCCGCCATCTCGAGGGCGTCCTTGATGTCTTCCTGGCCGCGCACCTCGGACATGTCGACGGCGTTCAGATCCACGGTGGGGCACAGGTGCGGGCGGGCGCGATCGTAGGGGGTGATGCGCTCCTCTCCGGTGAAGTGCATCACCGCCTGGGAGATGGTGTCGACGGGCAGCACCTCGATCCGGTCGACCAGCGCCGCTTCGCCCGCGTTCGCCGAGGGCACCATCACGCCCTTGAAGCCGCCGTCGCGCGCGGCGAGCGCCAGCGGGAGCACGCCGCGGATCGGCTTGAGCGCGCCGTCGAGCGCGAGTTCACCGCCGAAGAGGTAGCCCTGCAGCGGCTCGAGGTCGATGAGCCCCGCGGCGGCCAGCACGCCCAGCGCGATGGGCAGCTCGAAGGTGGCGCCCTCCTTCTTCAGGTCCGCGGGCGCCAGGTTCACGGTGATGCGCTTCTGCGGCAGCACGAAGCCGCCGTTCTTGAGCGCGGAGATCACCCGCACCTTCGACTCGCGCACCGCGCCTTCCGGCAGCCCCACCACGTTGAAGAAGGGCATGCCTAAGGACATGTCCACCTCCACCTCGACCACCACCGCGTCCACGCCCATGAGCGCTCCAGACTTCACCCGAGCCAGCATTGGTCCCACCTCCGGAGCGAGGTGTTCGCAAGCCCCGCGCCAGCGGCTGGCTCGGGCGTGCAGGAGGGCGTCTTTGAGAGCGCGTTCTCGCGACGTGACGAACGCGGTGGAGCCCCGCTGCACCAGCCGCGTTCTCGCACGATGGACTCCCTCTCCCCCGCAGGGGAGAGGGTCGGGGTGAGGGGCGAGGGGCTTCGCAGTTC
>VFKJ01000238.1 GCA_009885595.1 Myxococcales bacterium
GGCGGCGGCGCGACCGGTGGAGGCGGCGGTGTGACAGGCGGCGGTGGTGCGACCGGCGGCGGGGGAGGTTCGATGAATGACGCCGGCACGGATGGCGGGCCGGCTGCTTCCTGCCAGATCACCTGCTCCGTGGAGCTCGAGTGCTCGCCCACCATCGATGGCGGCGTTTGCGTGCCCGCGTACACCTTGAGCTTCGACTCCCCGACCTCGGGTCAGCTCTATGCCGGCCCCTCTGCAGGCATGGTGAACTTCTCCGTCAGCATGCGGAGGATCGACGGCGGCGTTCCGAGCCTGGGCTCGATCCCCCTGTCGGTGCCTGGGCTGGCTACGGCGCCTTCGATGCTCAACGGCTCGGGCGGGGTGTACACGGGCTCGGCCAACCTGCCGAATCAGACGAGGACCTTCACCGCGACCGCGGGCTGGGCGATGGCGCAGGCGACCGTGGGCTTCTCGATCGATCGCCTTCCCCCGACGGTAGCTCTCGAGGTGCTGACTGGAACCGGCACCGGCGGGGCGCACCTGCGTGACGAGGTGGCGCCGGTGCGCATCCGTTCCAACAAGCCGCTGAGCAGCAGCATCACCCTCACGCTCGCGGGCACCGACGGAGGCCTCACCACCCAGACCGCCCCCGTCGCGCTGGCGATCTGCTCGGGCTTCGTCAGCGGCGGCGGGCCCAATGACGCCTGCGGAACGCTCGATCTCTCGCTGCCTGCATTCTCCGCCGGGCTCAGCGCCAACTTCACCGCGGCGGTCACCGCCACGGACACCGGGGGCAACAGCGGCAGCGCCACCCTGACGTTCCCGGTGACGCGCCTGCGCTGGCGAGCGTCGATCGCCGCGCCCGTGCAGGTGCGGGCCGCGCCGGCGCTGGACAACCGAGGCAACCTCTACATCGGCACCCAGGACCTCCTGGGCACCGGCCGGCTGGTCTCCTTCTCGCCTTCCGGGGTGCAGCGCTTCGCCACCAGCGTGGGCGCGGTGCAGAGCGTGGCGGTCACCGAGACCGACGTGAGCGGCGCGGTGGCCGAGGTGGCTTACGTCGCCGTGGCGACGGGGGCGAACAGCGGCGCCCTGCGCATGCTCAACACCACCGACGGCGGCCTGATGGCGGCCTTCGCCTCCGTGTCCAGTTGCCTGGAAGCATCGCGGTCGACCTCCTCTGCCATTGCGCTGTTCGATGGGGGGACCCTCAACGGGTTCACGGAGACGGCGGCGGTGATGGTGTTCAACCCCAACCCCGTCGCAGGCGCCGACACGGGGCGGCTGTGCACTTTTGGCTCGCGCTCCGGTGGCGTCACGGCCGTCGGCGACCTGGGCACCGCCCAGCCCACGCCGGATGGCTCCCTGTTGCTGAGCCCCGCCAACATCGTGGTCTCCGGCGACCAGGCCTATTTCCAGCGCCCTGACAACACCCTGAACTACGTCACCCTGAAGCCGCTCGCGTCGGGAGGCGCGTCGGGGGGGTATGGGGGGCTGGGCGCCATTCCCACCGGGCTGGCGATCGGCGGGGCCACGCTCGTGGGCGCGTGGGTGAACGCGAGCACCAATCGCCCCTTGGCGACCTGGCAGCTGCCGGGCGCGCCCTCGACGCTCGTCACCGTCAACAACACCCTCTGGTCTTACGCGCGAGCTCCGGCGGTGCTGAGCGGTGCGGTCATCACGGAAACCGAAGAGGCCCTGCAGGACTGGGCCTTCTCGATGACGCTGGTCGGTACAGGGTTGGGGACGCCGGTGGGAGTGCTCTCGCCCTCGAGCAGCAGCTTCTCAGACGCCACCACGCCGGTGATCGGGACGGGCACCGGCGGAAACCTGCGGGCGTACCTGGTCAACCGCAGCGGAGAGCTCTTCGTGTACGACGGGGCGACCGCCAGCGGCGGCATCGCCAATCTCGGCGTCACCTGGCGGGCGCCGTTGTTCGCCACCGCCGGCCAGGTGATCGCGCACCCCACGCTCGACTGTAATCGCGGCTGGGTCCCGGGTCGGCCGGGCACGCTCTACGTGGTGGCGCTCGACGGCCAGGTGACCGCGGTGATCGTCGACTCCACCAGGCTCGATCCGACGACGCCGTGGCCGAAGTGGCAGCGCACCGCCGGCAACTCTGGCAACACCGCCTTCGAGCTCAACCCCGGCTGCTCCACAGTCAGCGTGAACTAGTTGCCCGAGCCGACCGCGCCCAGCTCGCTGGCTGCGGTGTCACGGCTGGCGACCACCCAGTCATTGTCCGGCGCGCGCTGCACCAGCACGGGCTTGCCGTCGAAGGTGACGCGCTTGCCCGGGTAGATGAAGGTCTTGAACATGTAGACCGCCAGCGAGGGCTGCTCGAGCGCGGGGTGAATGGTGGGGTGATAGCGCTCGGCGTGGGCCGCCGGAGTGAGGCTCCAGTGGAGGCCCGGCGTCTCATGGTGGATGCCGTGGAAGCCGTTGTTGAGGGTGAAGAAGTTGAAGAGCCTGCCCACGAAGTTGCGCGAGTGGTTGACGGGGTGATCGTTGTCGCAGCCGTCGTGCTGCAGGAAGTTCACCGTGGTGATGCCCCACACCGCGAACAGGTGCGGGACGACCACGAAGAGCAGCGTCTTGCGCCAGTCGATCACCGCCAGCCCCAGCTTCACCCCCCACACCGCGATGATCTCGAGGAGCAGCTGCCGGTTCCACTGCGGCAGGCGCTCCTTCATCACCTTCTTGTAGCGGTAGTTGCCTGCCGTCACGCCCGGCCCGACCGCGAAGAAGAAGAGAAGAAAGTTGAGCAGGTTCCAGCTGAAGTTCACCTTGCTGGTGCGCATCACGTCCTGGCGCTCCTGCATGAACTTGTGATGCGAGAGGTTGTGACCCGGCACGTACTCGCTGATGGGAAAGCCGTACGAGAGGCTGACCCACACCTGGAAGAGGCGGTTGGCCCAGCGCGGCCTGAAGACCGGGCAGTGCACCGTGTTGTGCGCGATGACCGCGCAGATCCACGAGCTGATCGCGGTGACCACCACCCACCCCACAAGCAGGGGCCCCGTCGGGTTGACCACCCACCCGGTTGTGGCGAGGGCAGCGAACAAGCAGAGGAAGAAGATCGTGCGCCAGTCGGCAGCGTAGCGGAGCATGCGAGCGGCCTTCTGGCTCAGCCCCAGGCGACAGTAAAGGCCCTGACCTCAAGTCAGGCAGGGAGGCGACGTGCAGAAACTGCGCACCGAGGCCGCCCAAAGGCCCGATGCTCAGGAGCATGGGTTCCGAACTCGAGGTCCTCAAAAGCAAGGTCGCGGCGCTCGAAGCGGAAGGCCTCGTTCGGGCTCTAGTGGGCCGGTAGCGGTGGCGCTGATTTCGCGACCAGCGGCGAGATGATGAAGACGTCGACCAGCCAGGAAAGCACCACGCCCACCGCGGTCCCCGCGACGTCCCAGGCGAGGTCCTTCCACGAGGCTCGGCCGAAGACGGCGA
>VFKJ01001048.1 GCA_009885595.1 Myxococcales bacterium
CCATGTTGGCCTCCGCCTACGGCGCGCCCATCGTGCTCGCTGACGGCGGCCACGCGTTCACCTCGATCCGGTTCGCCGCGCTCTCGCTGGACGCCGGAGTCCCCGTGCAGCGCGTGACGCTCCGCTTCCCCAACGGGCTGCTGCGCATCGCCGAGCTCTCGTTGTTCGAGTGACCTTCAGTTAGCCCTCTCCCCGACCCTCTCCCCCGCGGGGGAGAGGGAGGCTGCTGCTCAGCCCTTCGCCAGCTTCGCCAGCCGCTTCTCCACCCTGGCCAGCCGCTTCGAGACGTCCGGTCCGTCGATCGCCTTCTCCAGCGCGGCGACCACCGTCTCGAGGATCTTCACGCGCGCGTGCAGCTTGTCGTTGGCTTCCACCACGGTCCACGGGGCGAAGGTGGTGCTGGTGCGCTCGAGCAGCTCGTCGATCGCCGCCTCGTACTGGTCCCACTTCTCGCGGTTGCGCCAGTCGTCGTCGGTCAGCTTGTAGGAGCGGTAGGGGTCCTTGCCGCGCTCACCGAAGCGCTTGAGCTGCTCCTTCTTGTCGATGTGCAGGAAGAACTTCCCCACCACCATTCCGAAGTCGACGAGCTGGTGCTCGAACTCGGTGATCTCCCGGTAGGCGCGCTGCCAGGCCTCCTCGGAGCAGAAGCCCTCGACGCGCTCCACCATCACGCGGCCGTACCAGCTGCGATCGAAGATCGTGAAGTGCCCGGCCTTGGGCAGGTGCTTCCAGAAGCGCCACAGGTAGTGGTGCTGCCGCTCGTCACCTTGCGGCGCGGCCACCGGCACCACCGTGTACCCGCGCGGATCGAGCACCTGGGTGAGCCGCTTGATCGCCCCGCCCTTGCCCGACGCGTCCCAGCCCTCGAACATCAACACCGCGGGCACGCGCTTCTGAAACGCTTCCCAGTGCAGCTCGCGCAGCTTCACCTGCAGCGCGGGGAGCTGCTTCTCGTAGTCCGTGCGCTCGAGCTTCACCGAGAGGTCGATCGTCCCAAGCATCACGCGGCTCCTTTCTTCGACGAGGGCTTCGGTTTGGGCGGAGGAGCCACCACGTCCGTGAGGCGGATTTGCCCGGGCAACTTTCCCATCGCCTTGAGCCTGCGCTCCATCGCGTTGACGACGCGCTCGAACGTCTCGACCAGGGCCCAGCGCTTGTCCATCGCCTCCACCACCGTCCACGGCGCGTGGGTGGTCGAGGTGCGCTCGAGCAGCTCTTCGTAGACGCGCAGGTACTCGTCGTACTGGCCGTGCCGCCGCCAGTCCTCGGGCTGAATCTTCCAGCGCGTGTGGAAGTCGGCCTCGGCCTTCTTGAAGCGCTTCCTCTGCTCCTTCTTGGTGATGTGGAGGAACAGCTTCACCACCACCTGGCCGTCGTCGACCAACGCGCGCTCGAAGTCGTTGATCTCCTGGAACGCGCGCTCGACCTCGTCGGGCCGCGCGAGCTTCTCCACGCGCTCGACGCCGACCCGGCCGTACCAGGAGCGATCGAAGACCACGATCTCCCCGTACGCGGGCAGCTTCATCCAGAAGCGCCACAGCCAGGGGCGATAGAGCTCTTCTTCGAGCGGCGCGTTGGTGGAGCGCACCTTGAAGCCGCGGGGATCGAGCCGCTCCACCAGCTTCGAGACCAGCGTGCCCTTGCCCGCCGAGTCCCAACCCTCGAGCACGAGCGTGACCGCGATCGGCGCGTGGAGCGCGGCCTGCTGGAGAATGCGCAGGCGCTCTTGCAGCTTCTTCAGCCTGGGTTCGGCTTGTTCCTTGGTGAGGGCGCGCGCGAGGTCGACCTTTTCGAGCATGCGACCAGCTTATTCACAGCGCCCCGCCGGGTAACGAGGATCATGCGCTGTCGAAGCGCTCGTACTCGGCGATCACCACCGTGCCCGCGCCGGCGGCGCGCGCGCGCAGCGAGCTGAGCCTTCTCGGCAGCTTGCTGTGCAGCACCGGCACCGGCAGGCGATCGATCGACGGGCCGGCGTCGGCGATCTCCAACCTCCAGGCGCCTTCACTGAAGAAGACCGAGGCGACCCCGCCGCGCGCGTAGGTCACCGCCTGCGAGCAGAGCTCAGCCAGGGTGAGGGAGAGCGTGGTCGCTTCATCCGGCATCAGGCCGGCCTTCATGGCGGCGTCGTGCACCTCGAACGCCGCGGCCAGCACCTGGCCCCGGTTGAAGCAGTCCCACACTTGCGCCTGAGGTGCCCCCACCGGAAGGGCATGACTAAACGGCTTGAAGGATTGGACGAAGCTCATGGTGAGGAAGGGTGTCAGCGAACGACGTGCCACCGCGGGCGCCCGTGGATCTCCGCAGTTGGCGCGCGCGCGCAGAATTATCTGCAGATGTGAAATTCAGTTCTGCAACTTGATCAGCTGATCGGGCGTGTCGAGATCGACCTCGGCTTCGGGCATCGGCACCGCGGTGACGAGGCTCGCGTTCGAACGAAGCCACCCTTTCGCGCCGCCCTCGTCAGGGAGGAGCCGCAGCACCCGCGCGTAGTCCGGGGAGAAGCGGGCGGGCACGCCGAGGGCACCGGCATAGTGCGCGGCGGCGAGCTCCCCCGGCGCGTCCAGGAGCGCGCGCAGATGACTCGCGGTCACCCCGTATTGATCAGCGAGCAACACCAGCAGCGTGTCATCGCCCGCAGCAACTGCGCCCGCTCGCAGTGACGCGCCGGGCCCGCGTCTCCACTCGGCGCAGCTGACCAGCTCCACTGGTAGATCGGCGAGGGCAGCGCGCAGCGGCACCGCGCCTTCCACGACGAGCACGCGCGGGCACCCGGCCTCCAGCGCGATGCGGGCGGCGCGGTGCACGAGCGTCTCCCCGTTCTTCTGGAGCAGCTGCTTGGGTTGCCCCAGCCGCGAGCTCTCGCCCGCCGCGAGGATGAGCGCCGTGGTCACCCGCGCTGACTTACTCGACTGGACTTCGCCTGGTCCTGCCTTACCTGTGGACACATGTTCCGCTGCGCTGCGTGTGGTGCGTTCAATCGGGTTCCCTCTTCGCGGCCCGCGGGAGAGGCGACGTGCGGCAAGTGCCACGCGAAGCTCGATCTCTCCGGCGCTCCGCAAGAGGTCGACGCGCAGGGCTTCGAGCGCGCGGTGGCCAGCTCGCCCGTGCCGGTGGTGGTGGACTTCTGGGCCCCGTGGTGCGGCCCCTGCCGCCTGGCGGCGCCCATCCTCGAGCAGGTCGGGCGCGATCAGGCCGGCAAGGCGCTGCTGCTCAAGGTGAACACCGACGAGCATCCGCAGCCCTCGCAGCGGCTGGGCATTCGGGGCATCCCCACCTTCATCGTCTTCCGCGATGGGAAGGAGCAGGCCCGGCAGAGCGGCGTGCTGCCCGCGCCCGCGATGAGCCAGTGGGTCGCGAAGAACGTGTGAGTCACGGATCGTGACTGCCATGAAGAGTGACTCGGCTTCGTGATGGTGAACTGCGTGACGGGAACCCGCGCGAAGAGGCCCGTTCGATGCGAGCAACGCAGAGAGCCCCGTTCACCCCGCCTCACGTTGGAGCCGTTCACGGGGGGAAGAGGGGGACAGTTGCGGCTTCGGTGTACGCTCGCAGCTCTTGAGCGCCGCCCGCTTCCCTCGCACCTCGTGGCTGGCCCTGGTCCTCCTCGGCGGCTGCCAGTGCGCTCAGCCGGTCGACACCACACCCCGGGCGGAGGGCGAGCCGTGCGACACCGACGCGCAGTGCGCGAGCACGCTGTGCGACAAGCTGCCCGGCCGCCGGCCCGTGTGCTTTCGCAAGTGCGACGCGGGCTGCAAGGCCAACGAGGTGTGCACCTCGCTGCAGCTGAACGATCGCCACGTCTGCGTGCCTGAGCTCCCCGGCCTGTGCCAGCCGTGCGCCCTCAACGTGGAGTGCGCGTACCCTGGCGATCGCTGCGCCCAGGTCGGCGGCGCCGCCAGCTGCACGCGCGACTGCAGCTTCGATGGACAGTGTCCTCCGAGCTTCAGCTGCGCGGACGGAGTGGACTCGGAGGGCAAGCCCTTCGCCCGGCAGTGCCAGCCGACGTCCGGCACCTGCGACTGCACGGTGGCGTCAGCGGGGCAGACCCGGCCGTGCTCGCAGACGAGCGACGCCGGCACCTGCCTGGGCACCCAGACCTGCCAGTTCCCCAGCGGCTACGACGCCTGCACCGCGGCCGCGCCTCAGGCCGAGCAGTGCAACGGCCGCGACGACGACTGCAACGGCCAGCTGGACGAGGGCCTGGGCCAATTGACCTGCGGCCAGGGCGAGTGCCTGCGAACCGTCAGCGCCTGCCTCGACGGCGGCGTCCAGAGCTGCACGCCCGGCACGCCGGTCGCGGAGCTCTGCGACGCGAAGGACAACGACTGCGACGGCGTGGTGGACGACGGCATCGACACCCAGACCTCGCTCCAGCACTGCGGGGCGTGCAACGCGCCCTGCGTCGCCCGACCCAACGCCGTGCCTGCGTGCGTGGCGGGCGCGTGCGGCGTCGCCAGCTGCCTCACCGGCTTCGTCGATCGCGACGGAGATCCAGCCAACGGCTGCGAGTACGCGTGCACGCCCACCTCCACCACCGACGCGCCCGACCTCGCGCTCACCGACGCGAACTGTGACGGCCTCGACGGCGAGTGGGGCAACGCCATCTTCGTCGCGCCTCCGGGCGCGGGCGGCAGCGACGCCAACTCAGGCTCGCGCACCAGCCCCAAGGCGACCCTCACCGCCGGCCTCGCCGCCGCC
>VFKJ01000126.1 GCA_009885595.1 Myxococcales bacterium
CCGCCCCGCACGCCCACCCCGCTTCGAAGCAACTTCTTCTCCGACGCCGCCTTCAGCTGGGGGTGCAGCACCCCGCGCCGCAGCAACAGCGGCCCCGACTGCGTCGCCTCGCGGACCCCACGCGGCTCGAACTCAGCCGCTTCCACCACGGCAGCGGCGCCCTGCCCGTTCACCGCGAACACGCCATTGGGCAGCATGAAGAAGTTCCCCCTGCCCTGGCGCAGCTCGAGCGGATGCAGCTCTTCCCCGCCAGAGACCAGCAACCCCGTCGGAGTGAAGCCCGGCTCGAAGATCCCCGCGTTGGTGCGCACCGCGCCCTGCACCTCCGAGAGGCGCGTGCCGCCCGGAGTCCACCCGACGCGCACGTCCCACCGATCGAGCGGCAGCTCCACCACGTCGAAGCGCGCGCCGCGAAAGGTGATCGTCTTCACCAGCGACTCGGGTTTGGCAGGGCCCGGCTGACTCGAGACGATTCGAGCGCCCAGCGCGAGCACCACCACCGCCAGCACCGCGATGACGCCTCTACGGGTGGCGCGCACGGCAGTCCCTGCGCTCGAGTAACGCCGCCAGCTCCGCTTCCTCGGGCAGCCCCTGCCCGGCGAGATCGTTCACCTGCCGTGGATCCGCGAGCACGTCGTACAGCCGCCGAATCGGCCGCGTCTTCCCTGGAATCTCGACGAGCTTCCACCGGGTGGTGCGCACCATGCGGTCCTTGGCGTCGATCACCGCTTCCCGGTACGCCGGTCGGAGCACCAGGTTGTCCCGGAACTCAGGGTCCACCTCGAGGGTGTCAGCCGCGCCCGAGAGCTCGACCACCTCGGCGCGCTCGGCCTCGCTCAGCCCGGTCATCGCCTTCGCCTTGGGGAAGAAGAGGTAGCAGGTCTCGGCGTACGAGATGAGCCCGGGCTCGCTCGCTTCTCCCCGCAGCACCGGCAGCAGGTCGACGCCTTCCATCGACGCCGGCACCGGCACGTTCAGCGCCGACAGCAACGTGGGCGCGAGGTCCACCGTGCGCGCCAGCGAGCTCACCGTCGACGACTTCGTCCCCGGCAGCCGCACGAAGAACGGAATGTGCGTGCTCTGATCTCCGCCGAAGAAGTTCGTACCGTGCCCCAGGGTCGAGCCGGGATCGTACAGATCCTCTCCGTGATCCGTGGTGATGATCACGATCGTGTTCGAGGCCAGGCCCCGCGCGTCGAGCTCGCCGAGCACCTGGCCCACGGTGTCGTCGAAGTCGCTCACCGCGTCGTCGTAGAGATCCTGCACGTGCTCGATCGCCTCGTCCGGCAGCGTCGGAGAGAACCCGGTGGTGATCAGCTCATGCGCGCTGACCTCGACCTGGTACCGATGCGGCCCCGCGTACGCCCGGTCTCCGTACTTCACGTTGAACGGGTAGCGCGAGTTGTACGGAAGGTGCGTCGGGCTCAGGAACAGGGTGCCGAAGAACGGCCGTCGGGCCTCCACGCTCGAGTCGACCTCCTCGAAGAGTTGATCGACCAGCGCTGCGGGCCGCGCGATCCCCGCGAGCGAGGCGCGCCCCGGCACCATCACGTCACCGAGCACCCCGGGCAGCGCCCCGAACGCGAGCAGCACCAGCGGGTGCGCCTTCACCGTCGCCTCGAGCAGCAGCGCCTCGAAGTTCTGCACCGGCCCGACGTGGCGCTTCGCGAACCCGAGGTCCACCAGGTCGAAGCAGTTCCCCACCCAGTCTGACGAGACGAAGGTGTCGTAGCCCGCCGCGTTCAACAGCCGCGGCACGGTGGCGCTCATCGAGTCGATCGCCCGCACCTCTTCGCGGCTGGGGTACATGCTGCGAATGCCGTGCGTCTGCGGCAGCTGGCCGGTGAAGAAGGTCACCCACGCTTCCAGCGTGCTCGCGGTCGCCACGTGCAGGTTCGTCAGGTCGATCGCCTGCTTCGAGAAGGCGTCGATGTTCGGGGTGAGGTCCGCGTGCCGGGCGCCGTGCACGCCCACGCGATCGAAGCGCCACGAGTCGGTGGCGATGATCAACACGTTGGGCTGCGAGAGCGGGGTCGCCACCGAGGGCACCGGGTGCCGGAACGCCGCCGCGCCGGCGAGCACCAGGCAGAGCACCACCAACGCGCCCACCCGCCGTCCCACCTGCGCGAGCGAAAACAGCGCCAGCCCCACGAACACCACCGTCAGCACGTCGAGCACGTGCCAGCGGTACAGCCCATACAGGTCGAAGGCGGGCAGCTTGCGCGCCACCACGTCGACCAGCCCTGGGCCGTGCCGCAGCGCCGGCCCCAACGCCACCACCCCGACCACGAGGTTGAGCCCCAGCGCCTTGAGCAGCAGCTTCCCTTCACCCAACCGCGCCAGCAGCGGCGCCGTCAGCGCGGCCGCGACCAGCGTCAGCACCGCGTAAGCGGGAAGGAGCCGGAGCTGCGCGAGGACGGCGGTGCCAAGGTACGGCCCACGCGCCATCGCGGTGAAGCGCTCGGTGATGCCGTCCGCCATCCACACGAAGGTCGCGACCGACGCCAGGTACAGCGCGCCGAAGATCAGCGCCTGCAGCAGCAGGACCTGCTTGAAGTGCTCCCTCGACACCGCGCCGTCGATACCACGCCGTCAGCGATTGAAGATGACGAACACGGAGAAGGCCTCGACCCCGAAGGTGGCCAACTGCACCAGCGCGGCGAGCGCCAGCAGCACCACCCGGCCGCCGTCCGCGGGCAGCCACTTCCACAGCAGCGCCTTCCCCAGCGCCACCACCGCGATCGCCAGCACGAGCGCCGAGCCCCACGCGGTCACCATCGCCAACGTGAGCGCCGTCCCCATGCCGCGCCCCGCGGCCGCCGCGGCGAGGCCCACCAGGAACAACCACGCCACCAGCGAGCCCACCCACAACAAGGAGAGGGCCAGCACCGACTTGAGGGTTCCATTCATCTGCCGGGATGCTACGGCAAAGGCATGTCGCGTTGGGACGAAGTCACCTCGCATCTCGAACACCGCGTCACCTTCTCCGAGACGGACGGGCTCGGCTTCGTGCACCACCGCTGCGCCGCGGTGTGGTTCGAGCAGGCGCGCGAGGCGTTCTTCCGCCGCCACGGCATGCCCGCGGTCGAGCTCTACAAGCGCGGCTGGTACCTCGCGCTGCGCCAGCTCAACGTCCGCTTCGACAGCTTCATCGGGTACGAAGATCAGCTCTCGATTCGCTGCGCGCTCACCAAGCTGGGCCGCGTCGCGGGCGACTTCCACTACCGCGTGGACAACCTCACCACCGGCAAGCTCGCCATCCGCGGGCACACCAACCTGGTGGCGGTCGAGGCGCCCAACCCCGGGGTGATGCCGGTGCTCGGCCGCATTCGCTTCGATCGGGCGCCCTTCCAGAAGCTGTTGGTCAACGCCGACGACTTCTACGACGCGCCCCAGGGGGCCTGGCAGCCGCCGCGCTGGGAACAGCTGCTGGTCGACCCGCCCTCAGAAAGCTGAGAGCCCCTGCTCGGCACGGGCCGGTTTTCGCGCCTCTCGAGCGCGGCATGGATGGTGCTCCGCGTGGCCTGTCCATGTCGCGCCACGCCGGAATCCTGATGCTGTTGTCCCTCGTCGGCTGTGGCGGCACGCCTCCCGATGAAACGCTCACGGCCAGCCTGGTGCCCGATGCCGGGCCCCCTCGCGAGTCGAGCTGCGCCGCCGACGCCGACTGCCCCCGGGGCATGATCTGCGAAGGCTGCGGCGACGGCTTCATGACGTGCGTGCCCGGCTGCCGCACCGACGCGCAGTGCGGCGCGAACATGATCTGCAGTCACGACGTGCAGTGCCTGAGCTGCCCGTGTCCTTCCGGCTATTGCGACCTCGACCCCTGCCGCGATCTCGACGGCGACGGTTACGCGGCCGCGCTCACCGGGGTCTGTCCGGGCAAGCTCGTGGGCGACTGCCACGACGCCATCGCCACCGTGCACCCCGGAGGCCGCGAGCGCTGCGCCAACGGCCAGGACGACGACTGCGACGGCAAGCGGGACAGCCGCGACGACGAGTGCCGCGCGACGTGCGACGCCGGCTTCGGCTTCTGTTCCACCTCGCTGTACTGCGGCACGCAGCGCTACTGCGATCGCGGCTGCTGCGAGGCGTGCGCGCCGGTCGCCGATCCGCTCTGTGGCGCAGCCCAGTGCCTGCTCCCCGGGGGGCTCGACGACCAGGGGTGCCAGCGGCCGGCCGTCTGCGGTGCCTGCCAGAGCTGCTCGAGCACCTACGAGCCCGTCTGCGGCCGCAACTTCGCCACCTACGACAACGCCTGCCTCGCGGCGGCGGCGGGGACCACCGTGATGCACGACACAGAGTGCTCGCGCGGGGAAGGCTTGACCTGCGAGGGCCCCGGCGACTGCTACGGCAACCAGTTCTGCCGAGACTTCGGCGACGGCGGGCTGCACTGCGCGCGCATCGGCAGTTGCAGCGTCGACGCCGACTGCAGCGCGGTCACCTCGGTCGTTCCCTGCGCGGACGCGGGCCTGGCGTCGTGGGTGTGCCGCGCCGAGCGCTGCGCCGCGGTGTGCCCGTGAAGAAGTGGCTCTTCCTGGTGCTCGCCGCGTGCGGGCCGCGCTCGGCCGAGGTGGTCCAGCAAGACGGACCGCGCACGCCCCGCCTGGTGCTCGAGGGGCAGTGCGCTCCGAGCACGGTGAGCACTCCGGTCACGGTCACCACCCACACCTCGTCTTGCATCAGGTCGCTGAACGAGCCGACGCTGCTCGACACCGCCTTCGACCTCGACGGGCTGTTCCACGCCACCTGCGACAAGCCGGCGATCGACTTCAGGGTGAACCGGGTGCTGGTGGTGCCCGCGCGCGGCGCCTCGCAGTGGTTCGTCTTCCAGGGCTTCGTGGGCGAGCGCAGCGACGCGCTCGAGGTGGGGCTCGTCATTCGGCCCCAGGGCAGCCTGCCCCCCGATTCGCTGGTGGTGTTGCCGAGGACGCCGGGCGCGGTGGAGCTGCGCTGGTGCCGCACCGTGTGCGTCGAGAACTGCGACGTCGCGCTTCCGTAGTTCGATGAAGAGCGCGAGCCCGAACCGTTCGGCGCTCGGGATGACCGGGAACCAGCGCGCTCTTGTTCGACCCACCCTCTTGTCTTGATCAACTCACTGGGTGCCCGGCACCAGCTTCACGATGCGATCCTTGTCCGGGGGACAGTCGCCGCGCCCGTCGCAGTTGCTGGTGGCGAGGTAGAGCTCGCCGTCGGGTCCGCTGATCACCTCGCGAATGCGCCCGAGCGCGCCCTCGAAGTACACCTCGTGCAGCGCCACGCGCCGCAGGTCATCGAACACCACGCGGTGCAGGTGGCGGGACCCGAGCACGCCGATGAGCACGCTCCCGCGCCAGTCCGGGAACGCGCTGCCCCGGTAGATCGCGGCGCCGCCCGGAGGGACCGCGTCGCGCCAGGTGAGCCGCGGCACCACCATCGTGCCGCTGCGGCCGCAGCCGTAGCTGGTGGGCCAGCCGAGGTTGTCTCCCGCGCGCGCGACGTTCACCTCGTCGTGGCCGCTGCGGCCCAGGTCGCCCGAGGGGCCGTGATCGGCGATCACCAGCGTCGAGCTGTCGAGCCAGTCGAAGCCCTGCACGTTCCGCAGGCCCAGGACGAACGCGGGGTTTCCGCGCAGCGGATTGTCGGCGGGCACCGCGCCCTCGGGCGTGAGGCGCAGCACCTTGCCGTTGAGGCTCGCCGGGTTCTGAGCGCGCTGGGGATCGCGCGCGTCACCGGTGCCGACGTACAGCATGCCGTCGGGCCCGATCCGCAGCCGGCCTCCGTCGTGGAACTGCGCGGCGCCGATGCCGCCGAACACCACCCCGTCGAAGGTCGCGCTGAGCGAGTCGTCGGACAACTTCCACCGCTCGACCCGGTTCTGCTTCAGGCCCTCGACCCGCACCGTGGCGTAGACGAAGAAGAACCGGTTCTGCGCGAAGCCGGGATGCAGCGCGATGCCCAGCAGCCCCGCTTCCCCGCCCGGCGCCAGCGGCACCGTGGCGACTGGCTGAGGAACCAGCACCCCCGCGCGCACCAACCGGATCCGCCCGGGCCGCTCGGTGACGAGCAGCTCTCCGCCCGGCAGAAACGCGATGCCCCAGGGGACCTCCAGGCCGCTGGTCACCAGCTCCGCGCGCACCGGGGTCGACCCCCTGGGGCCCGAGCCGTCCTTCACCAGCACGCACTCGGGGCTGGTCGCGCCCGCCCCCTGGGCGCAGGAGCAGCCCCAGATCAACGCCGTCAGCCCCACCAGAGAGGAACGCATGGGAAGGAATGCTCGCGGCCGTCGCCAGGCACCACGCCCGATCCGGCAGGATCAGGCTCGCGAATGAAATCGCGTCTGAGCCGATTTGAATCCTTGGCCCATCGCGTACCCCTCACTCGTCCGCGGGGTTGCAGCAGGCGCAGACGATGCAGCGGCTGCGGTCATGCGATTTCCCATGACCCTCGGTGGCCTCACCAAAGTGACGACGTTCGGGGCGTTGATGGGGCTCTGCGTCGTCTTCCCCCTTCAGTCCTTCGTGGTGCTGCGGCACATCCCGGTGCCGGAGATGAAGCTGCTGCTGCTGGGCATGCTCGCCCTCGGCCTCTTGACGCTGCTCTTCACGGTGGCCATCGCCCCGCGCGCGGTGCGCGTGACGGGGAGCAAGGTCGCGATCGAGCGGCTCTTCTGGCCCGACTTCGAGGTGCCGCTGCGGGAAGTGATCGGCGTCGAGCCGGGCCCGTCGATCTCGCTTTGGGGCAAGGTGCGCCGCGTGGCCGGCAACGGCGGCCTCATGGGCTTCACGGGGTTCTTCCACGTGTCCGGGGTGGGAATGGTCCGGCTCTGGGCCACCCGCCTCGGGGTGCCCACGGTGCTGGTGCGCCGCGCCCACGGCCGCCCCGTGCTGCTGGGGGTCGACGATCCCGCTGGCCTCGAGCGCGCGCTCCGACGGGCCGCGCACGTCGGATGAA
>VFKJ01000455.1 GCA_009885595.1 Myxococcales bacterium
AACTCATCGGCGCTCGGGGACAGCATGAACAGCAGGCAAGCCCTCTCCCCGACCTCCTGAGCGAAGTCGAAGGGTCCCCCGCGGGGGAGAGGGAGAGGATCAGTTCACCGGGATGACGAGCTTCTGCTGCCCGTTGTCGAACTCGAGGCCCTGCGCGGTCTTCTTCGCGTTCGCGGGCAGTGGCTTGTCGCCCCCCGCGGCGAGGTCCGCGAGCAGTCCCAGCAGCACCGGCGTCTCGTCGGAGGCCTTCAGCGCCCCCGCGTAGTGAGACGGCACCAGCGCGTCGACGGCCGCCGACGCCGCGTCACGCCCAGGACCCGCAGCCTCCGCGGCCAGGGTCCTCATCGCCCCGTCCCACGCGCGCCAGAGCCGCCCCACCCGCATCACGCTCATGAAGTCGGTGGGGCCGGCGGCCACCGCCCCGGGCAGTCGCTCCCGAATCGGCCCATCGCTGACCCACGCGAACACCCTCAGGCTACCCGCGAGCCGCTCCGCCTCGACGATCTCCCCATCGCTGGCCAGCCGGCTCGAGAGCCCCGCCCACTGAGGCGCCACCTGCTTGCGGATCTCCGCCGGCGCCTTCGCCAACGCCTCGCCGCACGCGGGCGCCAACCTCCGCACCGCCATGCGCGCGTTGAGCGCTCCCGCCTGGCCGAGGTGAGATTGATCAGCCATCGCCGCCCACGTCTGGGTGCACCGCTCCAGCGCCACCTCGGGCTGGCCGTCGGCGAGCAGCACCCGCAGCTCGAGCGCGGTGAACTCGATCAACGCGGGCACCGCGGCGCCCAGCTTCATCAGCCGCGGGTGATTCACCGCCGCCCACGGCGAGAGCCCCTCGACGAACGAGAGCTGCATCGACTCGCCGCAGGCGCGCATCGCCGCGGCCCAGGGGCTGATCGCCAGCATGCGGGAGCGCACCTCGGGGGCCAGCTCGGCGATGGGCTTCTGCCCGGTGATGAACGCGTCGAGGCTGCCGGCCGAGCCGGGCGTGAACGGCTGCAGCTCGGGCGTGACGTCCAGCATCGCGCCCAGGCACTGAAAGCCGTTGTCATGCAGCGGCGTGCGCGGCGGTGGGGTGCGCGTGAACACCTGCTTCTGGGCCGCGCCGAGCTCGGAGATGAGCTGGTTTCCCAGCGTGCGGGTCTGGGTGTCCCAGACGAGGAAGAGCCCGCCGGGGATACCGACGGCGAGCAGCACCACGATGATCAGAAGTCTTCGCATGGGTCCTTCGGCGGACAGTCGCACATCAACCGGGCTCGAGCGCGGCGATCCGCTGCAGCAGCCTGGCGTCGTTGCTCGCGTGCCCGTCTTCCTTCGCCTGCTGCAGCAGCAGCACCGCGCGCTCCTTCTGGCCGCCGGCGCGCAGGAGCGCCTCAGCCAGCACCAGCCGCGCCTCACCGCGCAGCGCGCGCGAGAGGGGACCCTTCTCCAGCGCCGTGAGCGCGCGCTCGGCGCGGGGCACCGCCTCCGCGGCCTTGTTCAGCGCCAGGTGCGCGCGCGCAGAGCGCAGCAACGTCTCCCCCGTCAGCGGCGAGTCGGCGCCGCCCAGCGCCGCCTTCATCGCGAGGTAGCGCTCGCTGCCCGAGATGGCCTCTGCATAGAGCCCCGAGCCGAAGGCGGCCTCTGCGACCGCGTCAGCCAGCGTCGCCACGTCGGGGTGAGCCTTCCCCCACCGGCGCTCATCTTCCACCAGCCAGGCGCGCCCCTCGGCCAGCGCCTCGGCCAGCCGTCCCACCCGCGCGAGCGCCACCACGTGCGCCCGCTGGTACTCGCCGGTCGCGCCCACCAGCTCGCTGGGGGCCTGCTCGAGCCGAGGCTGCACCTTCGCCAGCACCTCGAGCGCGGCCTGCGGTTGACCGTCGTAGGCGAGCATCACCGCGGTGGTCAGGTTGCCGCGCGTCACCCGCGCCGAGTCGAGGCCCAGCTGCAGGGCGAGCTCGTCGGTCAACCTCGCGCAGCGCACCGCCTCGTGAAAGTCGCGCCGCTCCATCGCCAGCGTCGCCAGCTCGTTCCAGGTGCTGGCCAGGGTGGGGTGGCCGGGGCCCAGCAGCCGCTCGCGGATCTGCCGGGAGCGCTCGAGCTCCTCGCGGGCCGCGCTCAGCTCTCCCTGCTCGGTCAGCACCCAGCCCACCGCGCTGCGCAGCTGCGCGACGTCGATGCTCTCTTCGCCCTGCTCGGCCCGGAAGAGGGCGAGGCTCTTGCGATACGCGGTGAGCGAGACCGCGCGCTGCCCCGCCTGCCACTCGGTGTCGCCCACGCCCTCGGCGATGCGCGCTTCGATCAGGCGATCTCCCCCGATGCGCTCGAGGATGCCGCTGGCGAGCGCGGCCCAGGTGCGGGCCTCGTCAGGTCGATCGAGCCGCCAGCCCACCACGGTGATCAACCGCGCGATGATGCGCGCCGCGGCCACGTCGTCGCCGGCGACCTCGGCGGCGCGCACCGCGGCCTGCAGCACCCGGTGCGCCTCGAGGAAGTTGCGCGACTGCGCCTCGAGATCGCCGAGCGCCTCGAGCCCTTCGCTCTCCAGCCCGGGCAGCCCGAGCTCCTGCGCGCGCCGGACGGTGGGCGCGAGCCGGGTGCGCGCCTCGGCGTAGCGGCCCGCCGCCAGCAGCGCCCGGCCCTGGGCCAGCTGCTGCGCCAGCTCGTTGGCCTGCTCCGCCAGCTCCGGCGGCGGCGCGCGGCGATCTCCCAGCTGCTTGACGTTGGTGCACGAGGCGAGCGGCGACAACTTCGAGGCGGCCGTGCCCGCGCTGGAGACCAGGTCGCGATCGGCCGCGCCAAAGGCCTCCGCCAGCGCCCCCAGCTCGGCGAGGCGGCGATCGAGGCACTCGAAGCGCAGCAGCAGCTGGCGCTCGGTCTGCTCACCGCGCACCCGGGTCGCCTCGCAGGCCTCGGTGCGCGCCGACACCCACTGCTTCGCCCACCCGTCGAGCGCGTCACGGGTGAGCACCCAGCTCGACTGGGCGAACGGCGCGCCCGTCGCCAGGAAGGAGGTCTGCGAGCGCTGCTTCACCTCGGCGTCCCACACGCCCCGCAACAGCTCGTCGGCGTTGCGGCAGGCGCGCGCCTGGCTCCACGAGCTCCACCACCCCAGCGCGCCCGCGCCCAGCAGCACGGCCGCCGCGCTCGCCGCCGCGGTCCAGCGCCGCCGCGCCTGGGCCGGGTCGTGCGAGAGCAGCGAGAGCAGCCCCGTCATCGAGGGGTGGCGCTGCCCGGGCTCAGGCGCGAGGCCCTTCACCAGGATGCGGTGAATCCACCCCGGCACGTTGCTCCCCCTCGGTGGAGGCGGCACCTCGCCGCGGGC
>VFKJ01000501.1 GCA_009885595.1 Myxococcales bacterium
GACGACAAGGCGAAGTCCATCGCCCTGTTCGGCGCGGACGGGAAAGAGCTCGCGCGGTTCGTGATCGGCAAGCCCGTGCCGGAGACGCCGAGCGGGTTCTACGTGCGGGGGACCCGCGACCAGGTGCTGCAGTCAGATGGCAGCCGCTTCGTGGATCTGCCGTTCAAGCTCGAGGACGTGTTGGATGAAGGGAAGGACGGCGGGTAAGCCGCGCCTATTTCCCCTTGATCAGCCGCGCCTTGATCGCGCCCACCAGCATGTCGATGGCGATCTCGTTGTTGCCACCGTGCGGCACCACGATGTCCGCCCAGCGCTTCGAAGGCTCGACGAAGGCCATGTGCATCGGGCGCACGTGGCGGAAGTACTGGTGGATCACGTGGTCGAAGTCGCGGCCGCGCTCTTTGATGTCGCGCGTGAGCCGGCGAATGATCCGCACGTCGTCTTCGGTCTCCACGAAGATGCGCACGTCCATCTCCTGGCGCAGCGCCTCCATGTGCAGCACCAGGATGCCCTCGATCAAGATGAGATCGGCCGAGTTCACCGCCACCGTGCGCGGCTGCCGGGTCGAGCTGACGAAGTCGTAGACCGGCTTCTCCACCGAGGCGCCCTGCTTGAGCGACTTCACGTGCGAGACGAGCAGATCGCTGTCGAACGCGTCGGGGTGATCGAAGTTCACCTCGCGCCGCTCTTCGAGGCTCAGGTGATCGAGGGGCCGGTAGTACGAGTCCTGATCGATGAACGCGACTCGCGAGGCGAAGGCCTCGTGGATCTTCCGGGCCACGGTGGTCTTCCCCGAGGCGGTTCCACCAGCGATTCCCAGAACGAGTGGAGCGGTCACGGATCAGCGGCTATCAGAACTCGAATTCTTCGCCCAGTTCCGCAACGTGCACCGGTAGGTGCCGTACTTCTTTCTTCAACTGCCCCACGAAGGCGGGCTTCAGGTGGTACAGCACCACCTCGCACCCGCGCCGGTCGAACTTCTCCAGCTCTTTCTCGATCGTCTGCGGGGTGAAGTGCCCTGAGATGTCCGCGAGCGCCTGGAGCTGGTTGGGGAAGCTGCACTCGAGCAGCAGCACCTTGAGGTCCTTCACCTTGTTGAGGACCTTCCAGAACTTCTCGGTGGGGCCGGTGTCGCCGCTGATGGCCATCGAGACCGCCCCATCGGTCAGCACGTAGCCGCACGACTCCACCGGGTGGCTCACCAGCACCGACTTCACCGCGTAGGGGCCGATCTTGAAGCGGGTGCCCGCCTTGAAGGGCCGCAGCTTGAAGACCGGGTTCTTCAGGGTCGGGATCTTGGTGAAGTCAGGCCACAGCACGTTGTTGAAGATGTTGTCCTTGAGCGTGTCGATGCACTCGGAGTTGCTGTGAATGGTGACGGGCTTGTCGCGCCGCCCCACCAGCACGTCCGACATCATCGGCAGGTCCTTGACGTGATCGAAGTGTGAGTGCGTCAGCAGCACGTCGTCGACCTTCGCGAGCGCGGTGAGGTCGAGCATGCTCGTCAACGCCCCCGCGTCGAGGGCGAGGCGCTCGTCCACGAGGAAACAAGTGCTCTTGCACCCGGGGAGCTCGCCGCCGTGTGGACCGAGGATCCGGAGTTTCACGGCGCTAGAGTTCCCCGAACTTCCACTTCATCTCCAGGTAGCGGAGGAAGTCGAAGAGTCGCGCGGTGTCGCGCACGGTGAGCCTGTCACCGGACGTCTCCAGCAGGCCGGCGCGCTCGAGCCGGTTCACCATGAAACGAATCGCAGGCTCCCCCACCGCCAGCTCGCGCGGCAGATCGCGCACCGGGAAGTCGATCTCGATGCCTTCTTCGCCCTGGCGCCCGCGCGTCTGACACAGCTGCAGCATGTGGTGCACGATGCGGCTGTTGGGATCGGAGAGCAGCAGGTTCTCGATCTGCGCGTCGGCGTCGGACAGGCGCTCGGCGAGCTTCTTGATCATGCGCACCGCGATCTCTGCGTTGCCCCGGATCATCGCCTCGAACGTGCGCGGGTCGATCACCAGCACCCGGGCTTCTTCTTCCACCGTCGCCGAGGCGTTGCGCGGCTTGTTCGAGATGATCGCCATCTCGCCGAAGAACTCACCGGGCCCCAAGATCGCGAGCACCTTCTCCACGTCGCGCACCTTCTTGGAGATCGCGACCTTGCCGGACTGGAGGACGTACATCTCCTTGCCGGGATCACCTTCGCGGAAGAGAACCGTCCCCTTGGGGATGTCTTTGCCGAACCGTTGGAAGAGGGCTTCTTCGGCGCTCATGGAAAGTCCCCGACTCTCACCTGCAACCAGGAGGGCGTCAATTTGAAGATGTTGAACTCACTTGGTCTTCAGTGACACCACCCCGTCCCAGTCAGGCGGCGGAGGGTTGCCCTGGAACGCCTGGACCTCCTCCAGGTAGTTCCGGGTGGGGCCGTCTTTGGGCCAGAAGGTCAGCACCTCGTGGAAGAGCCGGCCGGCCTCCTCGAAGCGCCGCTGGGTCATCGCCGTCAGGCCTGCTTCGAAGGCGGCGATCGCCTTGCCATCGACCTCGGACGGAGTGCCCAGCCCCCGCAGCTCGAAGATGCCCACCGGCACCTTCTTGCCCTTGACCCGCACCGCGCCCAGGCGGCGGGTGACGATGCCGTCCTTGATGGCGGCGCGCGTCCACTCGCTGATGATGATGCGCGTCTCGTATTCCTTGTTGGTGCCCTCGAGCCGACTGCCCAGGTTCACCGAGTCGCCCAGCACGGTGTAGTCGACCCGCACGTCAGACCCCATGTTGCCGACCACCATCTGGCCGGTGTTGATGCCGATGCCGATCTCCAGCTCGGGGAGTCCGGCGGCGCGCCACTGGGCCTTCAAGAGCTCCAGGCGCTCGAGCATGTGGACGGCGGCGCGGCAGGCGCGCAGGGCGTGATCGGCCTGGTCGAGGGGCGCGTTCCAGAACGCCATCACCGCGTCGCCGATGTACTTGTCCAGGGTGCCCTTCTCGTCGAAGACGATCTGCGTCATCGGCGAGAGGTACTGGTTGATGAAGTCCGCCAGCTTCTCGGGCGACATGTGCTCGGACAGCGAGGTGAACCCGCGAATGTCGGAGAACAGCACCGTCATCTCGCGCTTCTCGCCGCGGTTGAGCCGATCGGGGTTCTCCAGCGCGACGTCCATCACGTCTTCCCCGAGGTAGCGGCTGAAGGTGCTGCGCATCTTGAGCTTCTCGCGATCGACCGAGAGGTAGCCCAGGAAGATGGTCCCGAAGGCGGTGACGACGAGGTGGAGCGCGGGCACCACCGGGTTCAACTTCAGGCCCATCGAGAAGAGCGCGACCGTCAGCCCACCGAAGCCGGCGATCACCGCGGTCAGCAGCAGGATCTTCCGGGTGAACGAGCGCAGCCGCGGCGTCAGCACCGCCACCGCGAGGCCCAGCACCAGCATCAGCAAGAGCTCGAGGTAGATGAGCCAGATGGGCCGGTCGAGGAAGTCGCCGGTGAGCGCGTTCGACACCAGCGAGGCGTGGGTGAAGACGCCCGCCGTGAACTCGGAGAACGGGGTGACGCGCTGATCGCCGCTGCTGCCGATGATGGTGACGCCCATGAGCGCGGCCTTGCCCGCCAGCTCCGCCTTGCCCACCTTGCCGTCGAGCACGTCGACGATGCTCACGCGCGTGAAGGACCTGTAGTCACCGGGGTAGTTGATGAGCGTCCAGGGGCCGTCGGCCTCGATGGGGATCACCACGTCGCCTGCCGGACGCACCAGCCGGATCGCAGCGAGGCGCCGCTCCTGGACCTCGGGCAGCACCGTGGCGTCGAGCTGGCGGCTGATCACCTGCAGCGCGAGCGAGGGCAGCAACCCGCGCGGCTCCTCGAGCCGCACCAGCAAGGGTGAGCGGCGAATGGTGCTGTCGAGGTCGGGCATGGTGACGAAGTGACCGAGCGGCGAGCCGGTGCGGGCGAAGCGCGGCAGGGGCGCGAGCACGCCCACGAAGGGGTAGGCCTCCACCGAGTCGAGCGGGAAGGTCGAGCCCTTCACCTTGCCGGGGACGGTGGTCATCACCGAGGCCTGGGCCGAGCGCTGCCAGGTGGCGCGCTGCGCTTCGGTGAAGGAGCGCGAGTCTTCGCCCCCGAAGGGGATCGCGCCCTGGATGATGCGGGGCCCGCCCTTCTGGAGCACCGCCTCGAGCAGGACGTCGGGACTCGAGGCCGCGCGGGTCTCGAGCTCTGTCTTGAGCGGCGCGAGCGCCTCTGGAAGCTCGGGCACCGCCGAAAGGGTCGCCAGCCACGCCTGCTCGCGCTCGTTGACCCTGGTCTCGTCGGTGAAGGCGATGTCGAGCCCCAGCACCTTCACGTCGGCGTCGAGCAGCTTGTCGAGGGCCTGCGCCATCAGCTGCCGCGGCCAGGGCCACAGGCCGTAGCGCTGTGCGCCGCGCTCGTCGATCTCCACCACCACCACGTCGGGGTGCGCGGGCCTCGCGCCCCGGGCGCGAAAGAGCTGGGTGCTGACGCGACCGTCGAGGCTCTGCACGATGCGTTGCAGCGCCGTGCCCGACTTGCTCAACCCCATCAGCGGCTCGACGGTGGTGACGTGCACTGCCGCGAAGAAGAGAAAGGCGACCAGCGCCAGCGCTTCGTAGCGGCGCCGCGAGAACAGGGTTTTCATGCGAGGGGCGGAGCCTAGCCCCGCCCCGCCGCGCGCCTTCCTAGAATCGGCCCACCAGGCTCGCGCCCAGCGGCGTGGTCTCCCTCTCCCTGCGAAGCGGGGAGAGGGTCGGGGTGAGGGGCGAGTGCGCATGTGCAATGGGCTTGCACGGGAGGGAAGCAGTCGTGGTGCGCCCCTTTGCTTAGAGGTAGAAGCCGCGCCCGTGGGAACGACCTACAAGCAGGCTGGCGTGGACATCGAAGCCGGCGACGCCCTCGTCGAGCGGATCAAGCCTCACGCGGCCAGGACGCGGCGCAGCGAGGTGCTCTCCGGCGTCGGCGGGTTCGGCGGGCTCTTCGCCATCCCCCCCGGGAAGTACAAAGAACCCATCCTCGTCAGCGGCACCGACGGCGTGGGCACCAAGCTCAAGCTCGCCTTCGCGATGGACCGCCACGAGACGGTGGGCATCGATCTGGTCGCGATGAGCGTCAACGACGTGCTCACCAGCGGCGCCGAGCCGCTCTTCTTCCTCGACTACTTCGCCACCGCGCGCCTCGACGTGGACCGCGCGGAGAAGGTGATCGCCGGGGTCGCGAAGGGCTGCGAGCAGGCGGGCTGCACCCTGCTGGGCGGCGAGACGGCCGAGCTGCCCGGCTTCTACGTGCCCGGAGAATACGAGCTGGCGGGCTTCGCCGTGGGCATCGTGGAGAAGGCCGCCATCATCGACGGCAAGACGATCGTGCCCGGTGATCGCGTGCTGGGCCTGGCGTCCTCGGGGCTGCACTCGAACGGCTACTCGCTGGCGCGGCGCATTCTCGAAGACGCGCGCCTGGCGCTGACCGACAGCGTCGACGGCCTCGCGCTCGGGCCTGCGCTGCTCGAGCCCACCCGCATCTACGTGAAGGACGTGCTCGCGCTGCACGCGGCGGTGCCGCTCAAGGGCCTCGCGCACATCACCGGCAGCGGGTTGCCTGGGAACGTGCCGCGCTGCCTGCCCGACGGCCTGCGCGCGGTGTTGAAAGAATCGAGCTGGAAGCGAGCGCCGATCTTCGACGTGCTCCAGCGGCTGGGAGAAGTCGAGCGCAACGAGATGTTCAGCACCTTCAACATGGGGCTGGGCATGACCGTGGTGGTGGCGCCCGATCAGGTGAAGCCCGCGCTCGAGTTCCTCGCGGCGCGCGGCGTCTCTGCGTGGGACGTGGGCGTGATCGAGGCGGGGAAGCCGGGCGCCGAGGCCGAGGCCGTCGTCGAGTCATGATCGCGGAGTTGAGCGAAATGGCTGTCGGAAATAGGGAACCGGAGCCCGTTCGGCCCGAGCGAAGTCGAGGGCTGGCTCGTAAGTCGGCGCCGTTCGAGCGAAGGAGGTCCCTCGACTCCGCTCGGGATGAACGGGGGCTCGGGATGAACGGGCTCTCGCGGTGGCTCTCCGTGCTGGTGCTGCTGGCGACCTCCGCCTTCGCGCAGCAGGCGCAGCCCCTGCCCTCGTTCTCGCTCTCGCGCTTCACCCTCAACGATGGCGGGAAGGGCGGCCTCGCGGCGGCCACCGGCGACACCCTGCCGAAGTACCGGTTCCGCGCGACGCTCGGCATCCACTACGAGAACAACCCGCTGGTGTACTACCGGGACACCGTCCGGGTGGGCGCGCTGGTGGCGCACCGCGCGCAGCTGCACCTGGGCCTGGGCTTCGGCCTCACCTCGTGGCTGCAGGTCACCGCCGAGCTCCCCCTGGTGATCGCGCAGACCGGTGACGATCTCAGCCAGTCCGCGGGCACCGCGTCTCCCGACGGCTTCGGGCTCGGCTCGACCCGGCTGGCGGCGCGCATCGGCTTCCTCTCGCAGGACGGCGGGGGCTTGAAGGCGAACGCCCCGCTGGATCTCGCCCTGCAGCTCGGGCTCGCCCTGCCCTTCGGCGTGGGCAACGCGCTCAACATCGAGAGCGGCTGGAACTTCGTGCCGCAGCTCTCTGCCGGCGCGAACGTGGGCGTGGTGCGGCTGGGTGGCGAGGTGAGCGCGCTCATTCGGCCCGCCACCGTGCTCACCGCGAACACCGCGCGCGACACCGTCGGCTCTCAGCTGGGGCTGCGGGTGTTGGTCAGCAGCACCGGAGAGGGCGCGCGCTTCGAGGGCTCCTTCCACTCGCTCATTCCTCTCGAGGGTGGCGCGCCTCCGGGGTTCGAGCTGCTGGGCGGCGTGCGCGTGCCCATCGGGCCCATCGAGCTGTTCGCGCTCGCGGGCCCCGGGTTCGGCAGCCTGCCCGGCACACCCACGGTGCGGGTGTTCGCGGGCGTGGGGCTCAAGCCGCAGGCCAACCTCTGCGACCCCGGCGCGACGCACACGCCGGGCGACTGCCCGGAGCTCGACGATGACGGGGACGGCCTCAAGAACCGCGTCGATCGCTGCCCGCTGGAACCGGAGGACAAGGATCAATTCGAAGACGACGACGGCTGCATCGACACCGACAACGATCGCGATCGCGTGCTCGACGCCGAGGACCAGTGCCCCATCGAGCCCGGGCCGCGCTCGAACAAGGGCTGCCCGATTCGCATCAAGGACAACGACAACGACGGCACGCCTGATCTCCAGGACAAGTGTCCGACGGTGCCGGGCCCGAAGGACCACGACGGCTGCCCCATCAAGGACGGCGATCTCGACGGCGTGGAAGACGAGGTCGACGCCTGCCCCACCGAGCCGGGGCCGAAGGAGCGCAGGGGTTGTCCTCTCAAGGATAAAGACTCCGACACCGTCGAAGACGCGCGCGACAACTGCCCCGAGGTGAAGGGCCTGCCGGAGAACCAGGGCTGCCCAGAGGAGGATCGCCAGCTGGTGATCATCACCGCGGACAAGCTGGTCATCACGGACAAGGTCTACTTCGCCACCGGCAAGGCGACGATCCTCCCGGTGTCGTTCCCGCTGCTCAACCAGGTGGCGCAGGTGCTCCGCTCACACGCCGAGCTCACCAGCGTCACCGTGGAAGGCCACACCGATGATCAGGGCAGCGCGAAGCTGAACCGCAAGCTGTCGCTGTCGCGCGCCAAGGCGGTGAAGGCGTACCTGGAGCACCAGGGCGTCGACCCTTCCCGGCTCAACGCGCAGGGCTTCGGCCCCGATCGTCCGGCAGACAGCAACAAGACCGAGGCGGGGCGGGCCAACAACCGCCGCGTCGAGTTCATCATCGAGAAGTGAGCGGGCCCTTCAGAACTGAATCGACGTGCTCGGCTTCTTCTCCAGCTCGAACACCACGTCGATGATCTTCTGGTCCGCGTCCACGGTGGTGAGCGGCGTGATCTCCACCGAGAAGCCACGCTGCCTGGCGCGCGAGCGAATGCGCTCCATGTCCCGCTGGAGCACTGAGCGCGAGAACACGCTCTTCGGCTTCGCCTCGAGGCCCTTGAGCACGTCCTTCTGGGCGCCCACCGGGAAGCCGGTCAGCGACACCTTGCCCATGCGAAAGACGTCACCTTCCTTCACCTGGAACACCACCTCGAGCTCGCCCACCGACCTCGCGCGCGTCTGGGTGGTGATCGCCACGTTGATCATCCCGTGATCGAAATAGACGGCAGTGAGCGCGAGCCCGTCACGCTCCACCAGGTCCGCGAGGTACGGCGCGCCGAGCTCCACCTTGAGCGCCTTGCGCAGCTCGGGTTCCTTCACCTGCTTGACGCCCTCGAAGGAGATGGCCCTCACCTTCACCTGCGGGCCCTCCACCACCTCGAGCAGCAGCGAAGCGTTGCCGCCGCCCAGGCTGGACAGCGTGGGCTCGACCTTCGCCTGCGGATAGCCGAGCCCCGCGTAGAGCGCCTTCACCGTGGCGGTGAGCGTCTTGAGCACGTAGGGGCTGGCGCGCACGCCGGAGTGAGCGAGGGCGCTGAAGTCGTCCACCTTCACGGCGCTGACGCCGGTGAAGTCGACCTGGGTGATCCACTCGTACTCGCTCACCAGGTAGCTGAGCATCACGCCCTTGCTCTCCAGCGGCTGCGCCACCACCACCACGTCCTTCAGCTGGCCTTGCGCGAAGAGCGCCTCGATGTCGGCGCGCACGGCGTCGGCGTCGAGCGGCGCGCCCTCGCGAGGAGCGACCAGCTCGTGCATCCGCAGGTAGCCGTCCTCGCTGGCGCCGACCAGGCAGACCTTCTCCACCATCGCCCCCAGCGCCGGAGCGCCCTGCGCCACCGCCACGTCGGCGGGGGGACAGGCGAGCGGAGCGGGCGGGAGCGCCTTCTTCTCCTCCACCGGCTTCACCGTGGCCGTGGTGGTCGCGCAGCCAGCCAGCAGCACCGCCAGGACGCCCGCTCTCACAGCCGCACCTCGATCACCGCGGCGCTGCGAAGCACCTCCAGCAGCCGCGCGCGCTCAGTGACCATGAAGTTCACCCGCGCCGTCTCCTCGGTGGGCATCGCCGCGTGATTCATGCGCTGGTTGAGCCACCGCAACTCCAGCAGCTTCGCGCGGAGCATCGCCTGGTACTGCGCGGCCTCGAGGCCCTGCCGTTTGATCTCCGCGAACAACTCCACGACGGTGAGCTCGTTCTGCTTCGCCACTTCCTGCAGCGCCTTGTCCACCTCTTCGTCGCGGACCTCGATGCCCAACCGCTGGGCTTCCTGGCGAATGAGCTGCTCCTCGATCAGCTCCATCAGCGCCGCGCGGCGCGCGCCTTCCTTCTGCGCCTCGGTCTTCGAGCCGACGACCAGCGGCCGCGCCCGGGCCTCGACCGACGAGCGGGTGATGGCGTGGAGATCGACCGCGGCCGCGACGCGATCGACGAGGAGCACCTGCGCGCGAGCCAGCAGGGGAGCAAGGCACAACCAGACCAGGAGCAGGCGCACGGACGCGATGGTGCCCGTCAGGCGGTGGTGCTGTCGACGGTTTCCACCGCCTTCTCGCCCCGCATGCCGATCTTCTTCGCGGGCACCCCGCCCCACACTTCTCCGGGGCCGCCGATGGTGCCCTTCTTGAGCACCGCGTTGGCCGCCAGCACCGCGCCGTCGCCGATCTCACACCCCGGCATCACCACCGCCATCAACCCCACCGTCACCCGGCTGCCGATCTTCACGCGCGCGGTGACCAGGTTCGGGCCCTCCACCGCGTGGGCGATGAGCGTGACGTCTCCGCCGATGACCGTGTCTTCACCGACGCTGATGAGGTTGCAGTCGGCGACCACCGCGGTGTTGATCTGCGTGCGCGCGCCGACCTTCATGCCCATCAGCCGGTAGAAGAAGACGTTGAACGGGGTGGCGCGGATCCAGTTGATGAAGCTGAAGCGGACGATCAGGATCAGCGCGTTGTAGCTGGCCCACTGGTAGCCCTTGAACGAGATGTAGGGGTACTTGCCTAAGCCCGTGCCCAGCGAGAACGTGAGCCAGCGCGCGATCGGCACCACGATCAGCAGGCTCAAGCCGTAGATGAAGTAGCCCAGCGCGCCGAGCATGCAGAGCAGCAGCACCTTCAGTGGCCCCGGGCTCAGCTGCGGCTCGACCCACAACCACAGGCTCACGCCGGGGAACAACGCGAGCCCGGCCACCGCGGCGACCTCGACGAAGAGGAACAGCGAGACCACGGTCTGCAGCGGCGTGATGAACCATTTCGGCATGGGGCGTCGACCGTAGCAGCATCGGTCGAGCGCCCCCTGCCGACCCGCCCGGGTCAGTGGAAGGTGAAGAGGGTGCCGCCGTCGTAGGTCACGGCCGGGGCGCTGGGGCCATAGGGGTACACCGTCATCCCCGCGTCGGGCGTGTAGAGATCGTACAGCTTGTCCATGGTGCCGGTGGCGTACACCACGCCCTGGAAGGGCACGTCCCACACCGTGGGGAAGCCCTGCTCGATCGCCTGTTCCAACGCGTAGTCGCGCCGCAGCTTGTAGGCCTCCCCGGCGATGTCGGTGAGGTCCATGTTCAGCTCGGCCCAGCCGTACCAGTGCGCGTAGTCCGGGTTGAGGTGGTACGCGCCCTGCCACGCCTTCACGTTGTCGTATTTGTACATCTTGAAGAACAGCCGCTCGATGGGAGAGAGGTTGCGGTACAGCTGCGTGCCCGCGAGCACGATCTCCGCGGCGGTGTCGGGGTTGGGCGGCCGGGTGGAGCCGGTGGGCGCGGCCAGCAACAACCCGTCGTGGTTGAGCGCGTAGACGATGTCCTTCGCCTCGTTCACCACCGAGGTCACGTTGCGGTGGAGCCCGTCGGCGACCTCGAGCCGGTAGGTGGCGAAGCTTGGCGCGTGGCACTTGCTGCACATCTGCACCATCTCCGCGCGCCGCGCCGTGAGCACCGGGACCGGGTCGGTGACCTGGACGATCTTTCCGGGCTTATCGAGCGGGTAGTACAGCGAGCCCGGGTCCGCCCCGCCGTCGCCGCCCGTCATGTCGTACGGCAACGCCGGGTCGAACGCGGGGTTGGGCGAGAGCGCGCCGCCCGCGAGCACGTAGGGGACCTGGCCGCCACGCTTGATGCCCACGTGAGA
>VFKJ01000009.1 GCA_009885595.1 Myxococcales bacterium
CGTTACCGAGGCCCTGATACTTGAAGAAGGTCTCCAAAACGGGGCCGGGTCTAGCCCGTTTCCCCCTCTCCCGCGAGGCGGGAGAAGGGCCTTGCGGCGGTTCTTCTTCTTAGAACCCCATGCCGCCGTCGACGTCGATGGTGCGGCCGGTGAAGTAGTCGCACTCGAGAATGAACTTCACCGCCACCCAGATGTCCTCGGGCTGGCCGATGCGACCGACCGGGATCTTCTCGATGAAGGCGTCGAGGGCCTTCTGGTTCATCCCCTTGGTCATGGGGGTCTCGATCATGCCGGGGGCGACGGCGCCCACGCGCAGGCCGAAGCTGGCGAACTCCTTGGACCAGGTGACGGTGTTGGCAGCGAGCGCGGCCTTGGCCGAGACGTAGTTGCTCTGGCCCCGGTTTCCGTGGCGGGCGATCGACGACATGTTGACGATCACGCCCGGGCGCTGCTCGGTCGAGACCATCTTCGCCACCACCTCGCGCACCATCAGGGTGGCGCCGACGAGGTTCACGTTGATCACCGCGTTGAACTGCTCGAGCGACATCTTCGTCACCGCGCCCGTGGTCTTGTCCTTCTTCACCAGCAGGCCGTCGCGGAGGATGCCCGCGTTGTTGATGAGACCGTTGAGGCCGCCCAACTCGGTGTTCGCCCACTCGACGAAGCTGACGATGTCGGCCTCGTTGCCCACGTCGAGCTTGCGGCGCTTGATGCCCGCGGGGAGCGCCTCGAGCGCTTCCTCGTTGATGTCGCCCACGGCCACCTGCGCGCCCGCCTCGAGCAGGCGCTTGGCGAAGTGCGCGCCCATTCCCTGCGCGCCACCGGTGACGATGATCTTCAGATCTTTCAGCTGCATGTTCTCTCCTTCATCCAGGTGATGAGTGCCGGGTACAGCTTCTCAGCTGCTTTGCTCCCGACCACCGCCCCGACGTGCCCTCCGGGGACCGGCAGCACCTGCGTCTGACTCGATCCGACGGCGCCGTTCAAGGCCACTGCGGCCTTCGGAGGACAGATGCTGTCCTTCTCGGCGGCGATGGTCAGCAACGGGCAGGTGATCGACTTGAGGTCCACCCTCTGACCGAGGGTGTGGTGCTTGCCCTGGATCAACCAGTTCTGCTGATAGAGCTCCTTGATGTACGTGGTGTACGCGGCCGCGGGGAAGGCGACGTTGTCTTGCGCCCACGCCTCGAGCGCCTGGTAGCCGGCCATGAACTTCGGGTCGAAGGCCTTCTCGAACACCGTGACTGCCTTGGCGATGTCCTGGGTGGGGCGCAGCAGCTTGAAGCCGCTCTGCATCTGATCGGGGCTGACGTTGCCCGCTTCGGCCACCACGTCGGCGTCGAACCAGCGGGGGTCAGTCATTCGCCCGAGCATGCCGGCCTCGGAGAAGTCGATCGGCCCCAGCAGGTTGATGAAGCCCGCGTACAGGTCCGGGTGGAGCGCGGCGTGCACCGAGGCCAGGGTGGCGCCCATGCAGTAGCCCAGCACCGTCACCTGGGCGCTGCCGGTCTCCCGGCGAACGCGGCGCAGCATGCGGTCGAGCCGCTGCACGGCCTCGCCCCAGGTGAAGTAGCGATCGTGCGCTTCGGGTGCGCCCCAGTCGAGGCACCAGGCGTCCAGCCCGGCCTTCACCAGGGCCTCGCACACCGAGGCGCCCGTACGCAGGTCGAGCACGTACCAGCGGTTGATCATCGAGGGCACCAGCAGCACCGGGGGCGCCTTCGCAGGTGCAACATCGTCGAGGCGGGTGAAGTGGTAGAGCGAGGCGGGCCCGTCGGTCAGCACGGTGCTCTTCTGGGTGGGCATCAACGCGGGGGAATCGAACAACGGGCACCTCGGGCTGGAAAAGAAAAGGCCCTCGACTTCGCCCGGGCCCCAAGCGGGTCCGAGCGAGTCGAGGGAAGTGACGACTTTAGGCCTTGAAGGTCTCGGCGGTCTTCTTGGCGTTCTCGAGGGTGAGCTTGCGCATGCCGGCGGCCAGCTCGTTGACGTAGTTGAACTGGGTCTTCATCAGCTCGTTCATCTCGTCCAGCTGGGTGTTGCCGTACTCGATCCACTTCGAGTGGGCCTTGCCCATCTCCTCGAACACCTGGGTCATGCGGGTCGACTGCTCCTCGAACATCTTCTTCACGTTCTCGCCCGCGAAATGCTGCACCTGCGAAGCGACGGTCTTGGTCTCGGCCATGGGGTTTCTCCTGGTTGTGCGGCGGTTCACTGCGGAAAGTCCGGCGAACTCTCGTCCGGAACGCCGCCAAAATTAACCAACCGAACCGCCGCGTCAAGCAGATTTTTGTGCACTGCACCAATTCAACGTCATTTCTTGCGCTTGCGCAGCATTCCCTTGAGCTCGTCGAGCTCCTTGCGCAGCTGCCGCACGTCGTCGGGGGCGGAAGGAGGCGGCGGGGGCACGGTGGTGGGCACCGGCACCGGCTGGGTGCTCGACTGCCCCCAGCCGCCGAAGGGGGTGTTGTTGGCGAACTGGGTGAGGGCCACCAGGGGGTTGAAGGGCATGAAGCTCTGGGTGGTCTTCTTGGCGGTCAGGTAGAGCTCGAGGGCGGCCTGCACGTAGCGCCCGAGGAAGTCCGCCAGGGCGTCGTCTCCGAGGCGAATCAGCTGGTGGAGCAGCGGCGCCGGGAGGATCTTGTCGCCCCCCCGCCCTTCCATGATGATCTGCGTGAGGGTCGCCTGGGTGAGGTCGGTGCCGGTCTTGGCGTCGACCACCTTCGCCTCGGCGCCGCCGCGGATGGCGGCGGTCAGATCTTCCAGGGTGATGTAGCGGCTGGAGTCGGTGTCGTAGAGCCGGCGGTTTCCGTATTTCTTGACGAGCATGGGGAGGACCGTAGGCAGGCTTTGTGTGCAATGCAACATGGACGGGCTTGACACCGACCGCCGGATCGCGCGATGAGGCTGCCTTCTTCGCAGTTGCACAATTTTCCGGAGACGCCATGTCGCCCTCGCCCCTGCGCACCACCGCGGTCTGCTCGCTGGTCCTGGGAAGCGTGCTGCTGCCGCTCATGGTCCCTGTTGCGCTGCAATATGAAGGCGGTCCCGCCCCGGTGGCGCTGCTGGCGAGCGTGCATTTCCTCTTCTTGAGCTTCGCAGGGCGGCTGGCCTGTGCGTCCCCGCGCCCGGCGGCCCCCCGGGTGGATTTCGGCGAAGCCACCGCGTAAGGCCCCGCTCGGCCCAAAGGACGTTCATGTACCGCTCTCTGCTCATCTCGGTTGGTTGTCTTTGGTGGCTCGGCTGTCCCGGCCCGCAGGTCGATTGTCGCGTGGGCGCCGACTGCGCCAGCGGGGTGTGTCAGGGCGACGGCACCTGCGCGCCGATCAGCGCGGTGGATTCGGGCACCGACGCGGGCGCGAACACCGACGCGGGCGACACCGACGCGGGAACGCAGGATGGCGGCACCAGCGACGCCGGCACGGACGCCGGGGCGATCGGCTGCATCCCCAACGACGATGGCCGCATCGAGCGCAGCGAGGTCTTCTTTCAGCCGGGCCTGCGCGCGACCTTCAAAATCAGCGGCCCGGCCACCTTCGACACCGCGGGCACGGCGGCCAGCGATGGCGGGCGGCAGTGGGACTTCACCCCTGCGCTCGCCGGAGACAGCTCGCGCCTGGTGGAGACCAGGTCGCTCGAGTTGGAGTGGTACGAGTCGAAGTTCCCGGACGCGGGCTACGTCACCGAGCTGGGCCAGGGCAGCGCGCTGCTGGGCGTGTTCAGCGCCACCGCCAGCGGGCTCTACCTGCAGGGCGTGGTGTCGCCCACCGAGGCCGCTGGCACCGAGCTCCACTACGAGCCGTGGGTGAAGGTGCTGCAGTTCCCCCTGCAGGCCGGCGCCTCGTGGGGCGCGACCTCGACGGTGAGCGGCAAGTACCAGGGCTACGTCGTCGGCAACGCGGCGTTCGGCACCGGGTTGCCGTTCCAGCAGGAGACCTACACCTCGAACGTGGA
>VFKJ01000207.1 GCA_009885595.1 Myxococcales bacterium
ACGCCCCGAGCGCGCGAGTGCTCGAGCTCGTCGCGGCTGAGCCAGGAGACCTGACGACGGGAAGAGTCGCTTTTCCCGCGTCCTCCCACCATCGTGTGACCGTGGAAACCTGCCCTCGAGCCGTCCTCCTGCTGCTGTGGTGTGCCCTCTGCTTCGGCTGCAACAACCCGCCTGCGACCTGCGAGCACGGCAGCTGCAGCGACGCCGGCCTCGTCATCAACGAAATGGCCGGCAGCGGCGGTGACTTCGTCGAGCTCTTCAACGCGAGCGACACCGCCTTCGACCTCACCAACCACGGCCTCACCGACGCGGACGACGCGGGCGTTCGCTACGCCAGCGCGCTGCGTTTTCCCGCGGGTGCGAGCGTGCCGCCCCGCGGGTTCTTCACCATCTTCCTCGAGGTGGACTGTCCGACCACCGTCAGCCCTTGCCTGCGCGGCGAGTTCGGGCTCTCGCAGGCCAACGGCGACCTGGTGACGCTGCTGAACGCGGCCAACGAGACCTCCTTGCAGGAAGCCCTGCCGCCCAACGCGGCCACCGCGGGCTCTTCCTGGGCGCGCGCGTGGGACGGCGCGGGAGCGTTCGAAGTGCGCACCCGCACCCCGGGGAGCACCAATGAGAAATGAGCTCGCGCTCGCACTATGATGCGGGGCGATGCGCGCAGGGACCGTCACCCAGACCTTCGAGCGCTACGAGTTCAAGTACTGGGCTCCGCTGCGACGCCTCGAGAGCGGCCTGAAGCTGCTGAGCGACGTGATGAAGGAAGACGAGGTGGCGTTGCGCGCCGGCACTTCGCAGGTGAACACCTCGCTGTACTTCGACTCGCCCCACTTCTTCTTCCTCGAGCAGCACCTGAGCGGCGCGCCCGATCGCATCAAGCTGCGCACGCGGTACTACGGCGAGCGTCCCACCGGAGACTGCTTCTTCGAGATCAAGCGCCGCCAGGGCCTGGTGGTGACCAAGCGGCGCGCGGTGGTGGCGCTCGTCGAGGCGGAGAAGTTGGTGAGCGACCTCACCGGGCCCCTGCCGGTGCAGCACGAGGCGCTGGAGGCCTTTCAGTACCTGGCGGTGCGCTGCGCCGCCAGGCCCGCGCTGCTGGTGCGCGCCCGCAGGCAGGCCTTCCGCGCGAAGGACCCGGCGGTCGACGTGCGCATGACCATCGATCGCGACATCGCCTGGCAGCCCACCCGCGCTCCGCACTACCTCGTGCCCGAGCCGCGGCACTGGCGGGGGATCGAGGGCGGTGACGAGCGCCAGCCACGCGTGCTGGTCGAGCTGAAGTTCCATTCGGCGAGGCCGTGGTGGCTGGGGCAGTTCGCCGAGCACCTGGCGCCGTGGCGTGTGTCATTCTCCAAGTACGTCGCCTCCGCTCTGGCGGCGCGCACTGATCCCTTCTTCACCATGGACGCGGCATGAAGCTGACGCAGCGAAGCACCGGGGCGGAGCGACCATGAACCAGGGTGAGTTCGATCTCCTCGCCGCCGCCTCGACCCTGACGCTCGCGCTCGGGCTCTCTTTCGGCATCTCCGCGCTCTACACCGCGACCTA
>VFKJ01000217.1 GCA_009885595.1 Myxococcales bacterium
AGATGCGGACCTTCTCGTCACGGCTCGCCGCCTGGCCCTGCTCGTCGAACGCCATCACCACCGCGGCGGCGCCGTAGCGCTTCACCAGCTTCGCGCGGCGGAGGAACTCGGCCTCTCCGTCCTTGAGCGAGATGGAGTTGACGATGCCCTTGCCCTGCAGGCACTGCAGGCCCGCCTCGAGCACGCTCCACTTGGAGCTGTCGATCATGATCGGCACCTTGCAGATGTCCGGCTCGGCGGCGATGAGGTTCAAGAACTTCACCATCGTCGTCTCGCCGTCGATCAACGCCTCGTCGACGTTGATGTCGAGGATGTTGGCCCCCGACTCCACCTGGTGCAGCGCGACTGAGAGACACTCGTTCCAGTCGCCGGCCTTCAGCGCCCTGGCGAACTTGGGGCTGCCGGTGATGTTGGTGCGCTCACCGACGATCAAGAACTGCGAAGCGGTCGTCATACGGACCTCGCGGGGGACGCCACCACCAGCGACTCGAGGCCGCTCAGGCGCATGTCATGCATCGTCGAGGGCAGCGGGCGCTGCGCGTACGGCTTCACGCCCCTGGCGATGGCGGCGATGTGTTCCGGGGTGGAACCGCAGCAGCCGCCCACCAGGTTGAGCCAGCCCTGCCTGGCGAACTCGGTGAGCACCGCGGCCATCTCCTCGGGCGTCTCGTCGTAGCCGCCGAAGGCGTTGGGGAGGCCGGCGTTGGGGTAGCAGCTCACGTAACACTCGGCCACGCGCGCCAGCTCCTGGATGTACGGGCGCATCTCCGCGCCGCCGAGCGCACAGTTGATGCCCACGCTGAAGGGCCGCGCGTGGCGAATCGAGTCGTAGAACGCGGTGATGGTCTGGCCGCTGAGGGTGCGCCCCGAGGCGTCGGTGATGGTGACGGAGATCATCACCGGCACTCTGCGTCCTGACTGCTCCATCACCCCCTCGATGGCGAACAGCGCCGCCTTGGAGTTGAGGGTGTCGAAGATGGTCTCGACCAGCAGCGCGTCGACGCCGCCTTGCAGCAGCGCGCGCACCTGTTCTTCGTAGGCCGACACCACCTGGTTCCACGTGACCGCGCGGTAGTCGGGGCGGTTGACGTCGGGGGACATCGAGAGGGTGCGGTTGAGCGGGCCGATGGCGCCGGCCACGAAGCACTTGCGGCCAGGCGTCTTCGCCTGCGCGGCGTCGGCGGCGCGGCGGGCGCACTTCACCGCGGCGAGGTTCAAGTCGGTGATGACGTGGCCCAGGTCGTAGTCGGCCTGTGCGATGGAGGTGCCACTGAAGGTGTTGGTCTCCACCAGGTCGGCGCCCGCGGCGAAGTAGCGCGCGTGGATCTCCTCGATCACGTCGGGCCGGGTGAGCGAGAGGAGATCGTTGTTGCCCTTGAGATCCTTGGGGTGGTCGTGGAAGCGCTCGCCGCGGAAGTCCTTCTCCTCGAGGCCGTAGGTCTGGATGAGGGAGCCCATGGCGCCGTCGATGATGACGATGCGCTCTTTGAACGACTGCTCGAAGGGACTGCTCATGGTCGTGCTCTTTCTTGAACGTGTGCGCGGCGCGGTTGCCGGTGGGCCGTTGCTTTTCGCGTGCCGGTGAGGAGGAAGGCCTTGAAGGGAGAGGCGGCGTCGCGCGGCGCGGGGAAGACCTCGTGCGCCTCGAGGCCCACGGCGAGCATCGCCTCGCGCACCACCTGCGGGTCGAACCCGAGGTGCTGGTGGCCCAGGCGCGTGAGCACCCACTCTTCCTCGTGGGGCAACAGCTCGAGCACCACCATTTTTCCACCGGGCTTGAGCAGCCGCGCGCCCTCGGCGAGCACGTGCTCGATGGAGTCGACGTGGTGCAGGCTCTGCGAGACCACCACCAGGTCGACCCGGGCGTCGGGCAGGGGCAGGGCGTGCAGGTCAGCCTCGAGGAAGGTGATGTTGTGCAGGCCCTGGCGCGCGGCCTCGGCCTTCGCCTTGCTCAACGCCGAGCCGGAGCGATCGATGGCGGTGACGTGACGCGCCCAGCGCGCCAGCTCGACGGTGAGCACGCCGGTGCCGCAGCCGAAGTCCACCACGTCGAGCGGCGGGAGCAGGCTGGAGAGCGCCGCCGACCACAGGCGCCACGACTGGCCTGGCTCGAGCAGCTTCTCGTTGAGCGTGTGCACGTCTTCGCGCCGGTGGAGCAGCTCGGTGAGGCGGGCCTTGTCGCCGTGTTCGTCGTCGGCCCCGCGCGCCAGCTTGATGAGCGGCCACAGCGGCGCCTTCTCGTCGATGGCCAGGGAGTAATAGGTGAAGCCGCCCTGGCGCTCTTCGCGGATGAGGTCGAGGGCCTTGAGCTTGGTGAGGTGATGGCTCACCGACGACTGCGCCACCCCGATCAGGGAGACGACCTCGGACACGTTGAGCCGGGCCTCACAGACCAGCCGCAGAATCCGCAGCCGCGTGGGGTCGCCCAGTGCACGAAATGCCTCGGTCAGTTCGTCCATCGATGAATGTAGATACGTCGATTCGGGCCGATGATCAAGTCGACTTTCTGGGTCCCACCGGCGTGCCGTGAGCGGCCCGCACGGAAATGAGGGGCTTGAGGGGCCTGGCCCCGGGCCCCGCTCGAGACAATCCGTGAACGGGGTCAGCTGATTCACCTGCCAGCAGAGCGCGAACGCAGGTGATCAGCCCCCGTTCATCCCGAGCGGAGTCGAGGGATTCACGACGTCAGTTCGTTATGGTGTTCAGCACGATGCGCGGACTCCTTGCCTTCCTGGTCGTCGTCCTCTTCGCGAGCTGCCGAACTTCGGGCGCCGTCGGTCCCGGCGGCTCCAGCCTCGGCGAAGGGTTGGCCTCGTATTACGGCGCCGGGCTGCACGGCCGCCCCACGGCGAACGGCGAGACGTTCGACAAGGAACAGCTCACCGCGGCCCATCGCAAGCTGCCCTTCGGCACCTGCGTGAGGGTGACCCTGGTGCCCACCGGGCGCTCGGTCGAAGTGCGGATCAACGACCGCGGCCCCTTCGTGGCCAACCGGATCATCGACGTGTCCGAGGCCGCCGCGCGCGAGCTGGGGCTGATCACGCTGGGGGTCGGTCGGGTGAAGTTGTCGCGATGCTGAGCCTCGAGCGGCTTACTCATCGCGGCGAAGGCTGAGCCCGGGTGGTAGGACGCCCAAGATGAGCGACGTGCTGTGGCACCAGGCCAGCGATGGCAAGAAGCTGTTCGTTCGCCGCTTTCTCCCTGAGGGAGCGCCGAAGGCGGTGGTTCACCTTGCGCACGGCATGGCCGAGCACAGCGCGCGCTACGGGCGGGTCGCCCACGCCCTCACGCAGGCGGGCTACGCCGTCTACGCGAATGATCACCGCGGGCACGGGAAGACCGCGACCACGCCCGAGGAGCTCGGGTTCTTCGAGGGCGGGGTGGAGCGCGTGCTGCAGGATCTCCTCGAGTTGATCGCCTTCGAGAAGAAGGAACACCCGGGCGTGCCCTTCGTGCTGTTCGGTCATTCCATGGGCTCGTTCTTCGTGCAGGCGTTGATGCAGACCCACGGTGAGCAACTCGACGCGGTGGTGCTCTCCGGCTCGGCCGGCAAGCCGAACCTGCTCGCGGCCCTCGGGCGCAGCATCGCGCGCGCTGAGCGGCTCCGCCTGGGCGCGCGCGGCAAGAGCAGCCTCATTCGCGCGCTCGCGTTCGACGCGTTCAACAAGCCGTTCAACCCCAAGCCGACGCGCTTCGAGTGGTTGTCGAGAGATCGCGCCGAGGTCGACAAGTACGCGGCGGATCCGCTGTGCGGGTTCGACTGCGCCATCGAGCTGTGGATCGGCGTGCTCGACCTGCTGCGCGACAACGCCCTGCCCGAGCGGCAGGCACGCGTGCCGAAGAAGCTCCCCGTGTACGTGTTCTCAGGCGCAGAAGATCCCGCCGGAGAGCGGTCGAAGGGCCCGCAGCAACTGGTCGGCGCGCTGAAGAGCGCGGGCCTCACCGAGGTGACGTCCAGGTTCTACGAGGGCGCTCGGCACGAGATGCTCAACGAGACGAACCGCGACGAGGTGACGGCCGACTTGCTGAAGTGGCTTCTGCGGTTCTTCCCCTCTCCCTAACCCTCTCCCCCGCACGCCAGCTGCATCGGCACCGAGGCGAGCCTGTTCGAGTGCTCCCACGCGGCGGTGGGGACGCACAACTGCAGTCCCGCCAGCGAAGCGATTCGAGTGACCTGCAAGTGAAGGTGCTGCTCGAGCGCGCCGACCTCGACGTCG
>VFKJ01000786.1 GCA_009885595.1 Myxococcales bacterium
GAGACCTGCGATGGCATCGACGACGACTGCGACGGCGTGGTGGACGAAGGTTGCAGCTGCCTCAACGGCGCGACCCGCAACTGCTACCTCGGGCCCACCGGCACTCAGGGCGTCGGGCGCTGCGTGGGCGGCAGCCAGCTGTGCACGTCGGGCGCGTGGGGCACCTGCGCGGGCCAGGTGATCCCCACCACCGAAGTCTGCAACGGCCTCGACGACGACTGCGACGCGCAGACGGACGAGCTGCTGGGCACGCTCAACTGCGGCGTGGGCGCGTGCGCGCGAAGCACCGCGGTCTGCCTCGGCGGCGTGGCTCAGACCTGCACGGCGGGCTCACCCACCACCGAGGTCTGCGACGGCGCGGACAACGACTGCGACGGTCAGACCGACGAACTGCTCGGCACGCTCAGCTGCGGAATCGGCTCCTGCGCCCGCACCGTCGCGGCCTGCCTGGGTGGTGCTTCTCAAACCTGTACACCCGGCCCCACGAGCACCGAGGTCTGCGACGGCGCTGACAACAACTGTGATGGGCAGGTGGACGAGGCCCTCGGCACCCGCTCCTGCGGCGTGGGCGCCTGCGCGCGCACCGTCAATGCCTGCCTGGGCGGCGTCACCCAGAGCTGCGTGGCCGGCACCGCCACCACCGAGGTCTGCAACGGCGTCGACGACGACTGCGACGGAACTCCGGACGACGGCTTCGGCACCACCAGCTGTGGCCAGGGCGCGTGCCTGCGCTCAGTTCAGGCCTGCATCTCCGGCGTGCCCCAGACCTGCACGGTCGGCAGCGCCACCGCGGAGACCTGCAACGGCGTCGACGACGACTGCGACGGCACCATCGACGACGGCATCTGCGCGCCGGGCGCGACCTGTCCGGGGCCGCAGCAGGTGACGCCGAACAGCACCGTCTCGCTCAACACCAACGCGAGCTCGCCGGTGGGGCGCCCGCTGGCCTGCCTGTGGAGCGTGGTGAGCCGGCCCGCGACCTCGAGCGGCACCTTCTCCGCGGCGACCAACTGCACCGCGTCGAACTACGTCGCCGACGTGGTGGGCACCCACGTGCTGCGCTTCACCGTGACCGACTCGGCGGGCCTCACCGCGAGCTGCACCACCACCATCGAGGTGCTGCCCACCGGCGACCTGTGGATCGAGCTGACGTGGAGCGTGAACAACGACCTGGACCTGCACCTGCTCCACCCGAGCGGGGGCCGGCCGCGGCAGGCGGGCTCGTGGTCCGTCTCGCCCTACGACTGCTACTACTCGAACAAGACGCCCGACTGGGACGTGCTCGGCAACCTGGCGGATGACCCTTCGCTCGATCGCGACGTGGTCAGCGGAATGGGGCCGGAGAGCACGCGGATCAACGTGGCGAACACCACGCACGTGTATTGGGTGGGCGTGCACATGTACTCGTGGTCGGCCAGTCCGACCCCGGTGGTGGCCACCGTGCGGATCTACTGCGCAGGGATGCTCAAGCAGACGCTCACCCACAGCTTCAGCACCGTGAAGGACCTGTGGGTCCCCGGCAGCGTCGACTTCAAGAATGCCGGCGCTCAGGGCTGCTTCTTCACGCCTGATGGACAGACGGTGAATGTGCCCTGAGCGGCCTGACGCCCGTTTCTCAGCGCCGCTCGATCCAGCTCCAGTCGAAGCCCAGCCCGCCCGTGCGTCGGAACTCGGTCACCTTCTCGCCGTGCTCGAACCTCATGGTGTCCGACACCGACGACTCGCTACCGCTGCGCCAGCGCACCACGGCGGTGTACCGGCCGAGGAACCCGCTGCGCGGGGCAGCCACCACGACTCCGTGGCGCACCGCGGGCTCCGAGCGGTCGAGGGTGGCGTTGACGGTGAGCAGGGTGCCGAGGGTCAGCGCGCCGGCGGTGATGGCCCAGCAGAGCAGCGCGCCGACCGACCACTTGCCCGACGCCGAATGGCCTGCGAACGCTCGCTCGAGGGAGGGCCGGGCCAGAAACGCCGTCAGCCCAGCGACCACCAGCACCACCAGCCACGGCAGCACGGTGTCGGTGCGGTAGCTGCGATCGGCGACCCACCCCCAGACCGCCGAGAGCGCAGCGGCGACGATGCTCACCGTGAGGAGTGCCTCACCGGATCGCGCGGGCGCCGCGTCGCGCAGGCCGCCGGCCTTCGAGGCGCTGAGGAGATCCTCGAGCACCGCGCCCCAGAAGCGCGCGTCGGGCGGTCGATCGGCGTCGACCGGCACGCTCAGCTTCACCGAGCGCAGGCCCCAGTGCACCACCAGGCCCTGATCGATGAGCGCGATCACCGCCTGGCGGGTCGCTTCCTTCGAGAGCACGCGCCGCGCGTCGGCCTCGCTCGCGTCGTGATCGACGAAGACCGCGTGATCGAAGCCCGCGTAGCCGGTCTGGAGTTCCTTCACGAGGCCGCGGTTCTTGTCGGTGACGTCGCCGTCGTCCTCGCGGCGGAGCACGATCGACGGCGGGCGCCTGCGGGCCTCGTCACTCGGTGTGCGGCCGCGCTCGAAGAACACGTGCACCTCGGCCCGCAAGCGCGAGGTCGAGGTCGAGCGGGCGCCGTTCCTTTGCAGGCGATCACCGATGGACACCGTGACCTTGCGGCCGTCGACGTTCAGCTCGAGCTCTCCCACCCCGCGCGCTTCGAGCCCCAGTGCGTCGCAGAGCGGGTCGAGCGCGTCGTGATCGGCGCTCTTCGATGACGCGAGGGTCGCTCTCATCAGCGGCACTCGAGTGCACCCACGTCTCGCGCCGCGCCGAGGGGGCGGGGCGCGCCCCGGAAGTCGTCCCCGACGGCCGGACCGGCGTCGGCGGCATCGACCGCGGGCGAGGTGGCGGTGGGGCACAGCGCGGCGTCGAGGCCTGCCGCGGCGGCGTCGGTGAACTGGAGGTTTCCAGCGACCGTCCACCCGTAGCGCGAGTCGGTCCGTCGCAGCCAGGTGGCCGAGGGGAAGAGGACCAGGTTGTTCGAGATGACGTTCTCCACGCTGGTGAGGTCGCCGACCGCGGCCGCGTTGACGTCGATGATGGCGTTGGTAGCCCCGACGCCGGCCTGGAGGGTGTTGTGGGTGATGGTGAAGCCGCCCCGGTAGCCGGTGGGCACGAGGTCGGTGGGCAGCGAGGTCGGGCGCGGGTTGATGACGATGCCCACCGAGCGGAAGTCGGTGATCAGGTTGTTCCGCACGACGGTCTGGCCGATCCCCATCACGTTCATCCCGACGGGACCGCGGGTGATCAGGTTGCGCTCCACCACGCACGACGAGCCCCCGCCCACCTGGATGCCGTGCTCCTGGCTGGACACCCCCAGCTCCCCGTAGTCCTCGATGCGGTTGTCCGAGAGGACGCAGTCCTGGACCGCCCCGCCCACCTGAAGGCCGTCCCAGCCCACGTGCTGGATGAGGTTGTGGTGCACGCGCACGCCCCGGAGCTCGTGCGGGAACTGCTCCGTCGCCCCCGGGCAGGCGCTGCGATCGCACGTGGCGTTGGTGGCGTAGCAGTATCGGGCGCCGGCGCCGTTGTAGAAGCTGTTGCCCAGGTACAGGCCCTCGCCGTTCGGCAGGTCGTGGACCCAGTTGTCGTGAAGGTGGACCCCTGACATCACGAAGGTGTCGTAGCGCCGGTCTGCCGCTCCACAGGTCGTGCTGCTGGGATCGACCTTGGCGGTGATGCCGGCGAACGCGGACTGAGTCAGCTCGAGGTGGTCGAGCTCGAAGTCCGTGGCGCGGCCTACGGTGACCAGGAACGGCGCGGACGGCCCGGTGAACTTGAGCCCGTAGGGCACGCCCGGCGCACCCCCACCACTGAGCCGGAAGCCCCGCCCGCTGATGGTCAGCGGGGAGCCCGTCGTGGTCGAGCTCAAGGTGACCTGTCCGTCGCAGTTGCGGATCAGCACGGGCGCCGCGGCCGTGCCGCTGAGGCCGGAGAGCGTCAGCCGGCCGCGGGACGCCGCGGTGCCGGCGCGCAGGCAGACCACCGCGCCGCCGTCGAGGCCGCTGAGGTCGACGCTGGTCTCACCGGGGAGGATCTCCCGGGTGCAGCCGCAGACCGAGGGGTCGAACCCGAGCCCGCCACCGCCGTCCGCGACGCCGGCGTCCACCCGCCCCGCATCCGGCGCGCCCCCGTCGAGGCCCGCGTCGCCTCCTCCTGCGTCCGGTGCGCCCCCGTCGGGCACACCCGCGTCGACTTCGTCGAGGCCCGCGTCGCCCCCGCCGGCGTCCGGGGACGCCACCGGGGCGCCGCAACCGATCCACAGCAAGGTAACGAGAAAACGCGCTCTCATGACGCCCCTTCAGGTCGCCGCCAGCACCACGCCCAAGGCTTCCTTGCGCGCAGCGTAGAACGTTCAGCCAGCGCGGGCGCTGACTTCGCCCATCACCGGCAGGGGCCCGGAGAGCACGCACGTCTATTGGGTGGGCGTGCACATGACAGACGGTGAATGTGCCCTGAGCGGCCAGTATGGTGCGCCCCCATGCGCCTGCTGATCCTCGCCGTCACCGCCGTGTCCTTGTCCGCCTGCTGTTGCCAGAGCCGTGAAGAGAAGCTCAAGGCCGCGGAGGACGAAGGCAACCTGCTCGTCGCCACCAAGGCCAAGCTGCTCAAGGGCGCCGGCGAGGCGGTGAAGAAGGAAGGCAAAGAGGCCGCGGAGACCCTCGCCGAGGGCACGGGCGAGGTGGTGAAGGGCCTGGGCACGGGCATCCAGAAGGGCCTGATGGACGTGAAGATCAACCCTCACGAGACCATGGCGGCGAACGGCCTGGGCATCACCCGGGCGGCGCGCGGGGAAGACGGCACCGCCAGGCACACCATCACCGCGTACGTGACGTTCGAGAAGGCCTTCGCCGGCACCCTGGAGATGCGCGCCTACGACGGGGAGGACCGCGAGGTCGGCCGGGTGAAGACGGAGAGCAACGAGACGGAGTCGGGTGCGCGGTACATCGACTTCACCTTCGACCAACGCGCGCCGCTGATGACCGCCGGCCGCTTCGAGATCCGCGCGACGCCCAAGACGCCGTGACCCTCGGTCCCTTCGAAGAGCTGCTGCTGGCCTCGACCTCGAGCGCGCGCCGCGCGTTGATGGAGGGGCTGGGGTTGCCGTTTCGTTGCGTGGCGCCCGAGGTGCACGAGAACGTGCCGGAAGGAACGCCGCCTCAGCACGCGGTGGCGATACTCGCCGAGCGGAAGGCGAGGGCGGTGGCCAACCGTTTTCCCCACGCGCTGGTGATCGGGTCTGATCAGCTGGTCGCCTTGAGTGGTCAGACGCTCGGAAAACCCGACGACGAAGCCGCGGCGCTCAGGCAGCTGGGCTCGCTGCGGGGGAAGACGCACGAGATTCACACCGGCCTCAGCGTGATTGGTGCGGGCTTCCTCGAGACCGAGGTGGACACCGCCAAGCTCACGGTGCTGCCGCTGACCGACGCTGAGCTCGAGGGCTACGTGGCCACCGGTGAGTGGCAGGGCTGCGCGGGCGGGTATCGGGTCGAGGCGCGCGGCCAGGCGATCTTCGAGCGCATCGAGGGCGATCGCGCGGCGATCCAGGGCCTGCCGATGCAGCGCCTCACCCGCATGCTGCGCGACGCGGGTGTGCAGTTCTTCTGATTGGATTCAGAGCTGAACGACAGCTCGGGAGCGGCTGAAGCGGTTGCTGCTGAAGGCCTCGAGGGAAGGGAGTGTCGAGGGTCTGCGTCGTTGCTCGAATCGCGCAAGCCCTCGGCTCGAGGAAGGTCGCTCACGGGAGGCAGTCGGCGCGCAGGGAGCGGGCGGGGTCTTCAGCAACGTAATCATTTGAGTATGTTTTTCAGTCTGACTGA
>VFKJ01001212.1 GCA_009885595.1 Myxococcales bacterium
AAGGCCGACGCGATCGCCGCGGAGAAGAAGGCGAAGGCCGACGCGATCGCCGCGGAGAAGCAGGCGAAGGCCGACGCGATCGCCGCGGAGAAGCAGGCGAAGGCTGACGCGGCTGCGAAGGCGAAGGCTGACGCCGAGGCCGCCCGCCTCGCCAAGCTGAGCGACGCCGCCCGGAAGAAAGAAGAGGCTGCCGCCGCCAAGAAGGCCGCCGCCGAGGCTGCCAGGCAGAAGAAGATCGACGAGGCCAACGAGAAGACGGCCGCCGCCGAGGCCGCCCTCGCGGCGAAGAAGGCCGCCGAGGACGCCAAGAAGAAGCCAGCCTCCAAGCTCGGGGAGGAAGACGCGCCGCCCGCCCCTGCCCCGAAGCCCCCCCCGGCGGCTAAGCTGGGAGAGGACGACAAATGAGACGCCTCCTCCTCCTCCTCACCACCCTTCTCGCCGCCGGCGCCTTCGCCCAGGACGCGCAGCAGCCGGCGAAGAAGAAGAAGGTCATCCGCCTCGACGCCATCACGGTCGAAGGGCGAATCCAGAAGCCGCAGGCCTTCTACATTCTCCAGCGCAGCACCCTGAACTTCGACGAGCTCAACCGCGCCGAATCGTTCGTGCCGAAAGTGGAGAAGAGCGTCGAGAAGAACGCCTTTTAATGGTCGTGCCGCCTTGGCCCAGTTCTCCGCTTCGCTCCGAACTGGCTGGTACAGCGTTCCGCTGTACCGGCGTCACTCCGTGAATCTTGAGTCCCACCCAGCCGAAGGCTAAGTGTTCGGCTTCCTTCCGGTTTCGGGAGGACGCGGCGGTTCTCAGGAACCCGGTCCGCCGCTCGCTGTCCAAGGGAACGACATGGCTCAACCGCAAACGACCGGCCTGAAGCTCCTCCGCGTCGCGCTCATTCAGGGCAGCAAGATCACTGAAGACCGCACGCTCAAGCGCCGCGGGCCGGTGTCCGTCGGCCAGAACGCGACCAACACCATCGTGGTGCCGGTCTCGAACCTGCCGCCTTCGTTCACCCTCTTCGAAGCGGTCAATGAGCAGTACTCGCTCGTGTTCACCACGACGATGGACGGGAAGCTCTCGGTCAACGGCCAGGAGATCACCCTGCAGGACGCGATCGCCCGCGGCCTGGCCAAGCAGCGCCGTGACGCCTACGTGATCCCGCTCACCGACGCGTCCAAGGGCCGCGTCTCGCTGGGCGAAGTCTCGTTGCTCTTCCAGTTCGTCGCCCCGCCGCCCGAGCCGCCCAAGGTGGAGCTGCCGACGGAAGTGCGCGGCGGCATCCTCAAGCAGATCGATCAGTTCTTCTTCATGATCCTCGCGATCTCGCTGGTGGTGCACTTCTCCGGCGCGACCTTCATCGCCTGCCAGCCGAAGGTCGAAGAGCGCGAGCTGACGCTCGACGAGCTGCCCGACCGTTTCGTCAAGGCGATGATGCCCGTCGAGATCAAGCCCCCGCCTCCCACCGAGGTCGCCAACTCCGGGCAGACGGAAGAGAAGGAAGAGAAGAAAGACCTCGCCGAGAAGAAGTCCGACAAGCCCGCCACCAGCAACGCGGAGAAGAAGGCCGACCTGCAGGCCAAGGTGGCGCGCTCGGGGCTGCTCAAGGTGATCGGTTCAGCCGGCGGCGGCGGCGCCTTCGAAGACGTGCTGGGCAGCTCCAGCGGCGTGGGTGACGTGGCCAGCGCGCTCTCCGGCGCCACCGGCGTGGGCGTGGCGACGGCTGACTCGTTGGCGGCCGGTGGCCCCAAGGGCGGCACCGCGGGCTCCGCGGCGGGCATCGGCGATCTCGGCACCTCGGGCGGCGGCAACGTCGGCCTCGGGGAAAAGACCCAGGCCACCGTGCGCGGCGGCGTCTCGATGCAGGCCCCCGAGGTCGAATCGGCCGACGTCGATCGCGAGAAGCTCGCGGCCTTCGTGCGCGGCCGCAAGGGCGCCATCCAGCAGTGCTACGAGAAGGAGCTCAAGCGCAACCCCAGCCTCAAGGGCAAGGTGGTGGTGCGCTTCAGCATCACCCCGGCCGGGCGCACCAGCGACATCGACATCGAAGAGAACACCCTTGGCAACGAGGCGGTGGCCAGCTGCATCAAGACCACCATTCGCGGCTGGGTCTTCCCCTTCAAGCCGCCCTCCGACGTGCCGGTCGCGTACCCCTTCGTCTTCGCGCCGGCCTCGTAATCTGGGTCGCTCCACCTCGGCCAGACGTCCGCTACGCTCCCGTCTGTCTCGCGCAGCGTTCCGCTGCTGGCGGTTCCGCTCCTAACTCGCGCTGAACCAGACGCGTGGCACAATGGGCCCCCAGGCCCATGGATCGCGTCGCCCTGCTCTCAGGCTCTCCGCTGTTCGAGATGCTCTCCAACCAGGAGCTCGACGCGGTGTGTGCCCTGCTGGTGCCCAGGGAGATCCCCGCGGGCGGCGTCATCTTCGCCGAGGGTGGCTTAGGCGACGGGCTGTACCTGATCGCGTCGGGCGAGGTGGAGGTCTTCCAGACCGCCCACCGGGATCCCATCGCCACCCTCAGCACGGGGGAGTGCTTCGGCGAGATGGCGCTGGTGGACAAGGAGTACCGCTCCGCCACCGTCAGGGCCCGGACCGACGTTCAGCTGCTCCACCTCAGCCCGGAAGGGCTCGCCGAGTTCCGCAAGGTGGAAAAAGACGGCTTCGCGTTCCTGGTGATGAACATCGCCCGCATGCTCTCGGTGCGGCTGCGCGAAGCGAACCTGAGACTGTCCCAGGCGTGAATCGGTGAGGGCCCAGCGGGCACCCATCAATGTCTTCAATTGCCTCAGTACTCTCGTTGACTTACGTCCATGGCAGCCGTACCTTCCACGGTCTTCTTTCCGAGGTTGGGGGAAACCTTTTGATCCGTCGAGCGCTCATTATTCTGCTGGTGGTGGCCGCGACCTTCGCGACCGCTCAGGCGCCCACGCCCGAAGGAACGGACGCGTCGAAGATTCCTGATCCGGAGAAGGTGAAGACCAGCGCCGAATCTGTGGGTCGAATGCGGGGCGCCCTCAAGGACGTGCTGCAGAAGCTGGAAGAGGCTCGCAACACCAAGGACGTGGTGAAGCTGAACTGCGTGAACGAGAAGCTCACGCAGATCAAGGGCCTGCTGCGCATCTCCGAGCAGTCCGACGTCCAGCTCCAGGAAGCCGTGGCGCGGAAGGAAACCGCCACCGCCGAACACGAATTCACCAAGGTGACGATCGCACGCTCGAAGGTGGAGCAGCTCCGGGCCGAAGCGGAGCAGTGCATCGGGCAGCTGGCCTTCCGCACCGACGAAAACCTCTCAGTCGAGGTCGAAGTCCCGGACTACCTGCCGCCCGGAGATCCGACCCAGATTCCGCCCCCCACCCCGATCGACTCTCGGCCGCCGCCGGCCAGTCCGACGATGTGATGAGGCTCCTGAAAGGGATTGGCGAGCACACGCCGTGTGCTAAGGCCGAAACACAGCGATGAACTGGTTGAGGGGAACAGGGTTTCGCGCGCTCATCGCGCTGCTGGTCGTGCTCCTGGGCACGACCGCGTTCGCCCAGGTGGCGAAGTCGCCCGGGTTCAAGGTCGGCGAGGGGCACCTGCACCCCTTCCTCGAGCTCGATGGGCGCTTCGACTCGGTGGCGGTCCGGTTCGTCCCCAACGTCGACTCGCCTGAGCTGATCTTCCACGCCCGCGGCGGGCTCAAGTTCGACCTGGACACCCCGTCCACCCTGGTCAACTTCAACGGCGCCGGCGAGTACGTCTGGTACACCGGGCTGCTCTCGCCGGGCACCGGCAGGCTCTCGCGGCCGCAGTACAACGTCGCCCTCGACACCAAGTTCAACCGCGACGGGGTGGCCGAGGTGCAGCTGGGCGCCAGCGGCGTCTACAGCGACCGCACCCAGAACCCGACCTTCGCGGTCGGCGTGCTCTCGAACTTCCTCAACGCCTACCTGGCGGTCCCCATCCACCCGGGTGGTCGGGCGCTCGAGGTGACGCCGAAGATCGCCACCTCGTTCGAGTTCTTCACCGCGCAGGACGGCAGCGGCAGCTGCCCCCCCGCCGTCCCCTGCTCGAACGCCAACTACGGCAACGCCAACTTCGGGCTGAACGCGCGCTGGAAGTTTCTGCCCAAGACGGCGGTGATCGTCGACGTCAACTCCGACTATCGGTTCTACCTCAACGCGGCGGCCATCACGGGAAACCGGGTGCTGTTCCGCGCGCAGGCAGGGCTCGCCGGCCTCATTTCCCCCCGAATCGCGGTGACGCTGATGGTGGGCTACGGCGGGGACTTCACCACCGGGTCCATTCACACGGTGGTCGGGAACGCCGAGGTCTCGTACACGGTCAGCGAGCAGTCGCGCATCGCGGTGGGCTACGCGCGCAACGTGATGGCGGTGCCGCTGGTGGGCACGGCGATGGACGACCGCGGCTACCTGCGCGGCGGCCTGGGGCTGCTGGGCGGCCGGCTGCTGCTCAACGCGCAGGTGTCGGCGGACTACTTCACCTACCTGGGCGCCGCCGCCGTCCCCAACGATCTCCTCCTGAGCGCCAGTGCGGGGCCCACCTTCACGGTCACCTCGTGGTTCGACGTGGGGGCCGCCTACACGCTGTCCTGGCGCCTCACGAGCTTCGTCCGGCACGAGGCGCTCCTGCGCCTCGCCTTCCACTACTAGGACGATGCGCGCGCTTCCCTCGACGCCGCTCGGGACAGGCGTGCTGCTGGTGGCCGTGGGGCTCGTGATGGCCCTCGAGGCGTGCCGCTACCCCTCGAACCTCGGCGACCTCAAGCCGGGCCTGCTGCTGACCGATGCGGGCGTGAGCAACAACACCCTGGCGGCGAACGATCTGCTCGAGGTGCGGGTGTACCAGGAGCCGGATCTGAGCGGCGTGTACCGCGTCGATCCCGATGGGCACATCGACTTTCCGCTCTGCAACAAGGTCAAGGTAGGCGGGCTCTCGGCGAGCGGCGCGGCGGAAGCGATCACCAACTGCCTGAAGAACGGGTTCGTGCGGCGGCCGCAGGTCTCGGCGCTGGTGAAGGAGTTCAACTCGAAGAAGGTGTTCGTCTTCGGAGAGGTCTCCAAGCCGGGCTCGTTCTCCTACGAGGAGGGGATGACGATCATCCACGCGATCTCTCAGGCGGGCGGGCTGACCCGCTCGGCCTCGAAGAACAGCGTCAACGTCACCCGGGTGGTGAACGGCAAGGAAGTGAAGTTTCCCGTGAAGGTCGAGGACATCGTCATCGGCCGCGAGAAGAACTTTCAGCTGGTGCCCGGCGACATCATCTTCGTGCCCGAGAGCTTCATCTAAACCCCGCGGGCTTCCACCCCAGGCCCGACACCGCGTCTGCGCACAGCGCCGTGAGCTCGGCAGCGATGCCGGGCGCCGCCGCCACCACGTCGCCGAAGCGCGGCTCGTAGGGCGCCCCATCGATTCGCCGCACCTGGCCCCCTGCTTCGCTCACCAAGAGCGCGCCGGCGGCGGTGTCCCACGGCTTGAGGCCCAGCTCGAAGAAGCCGTCGAGGCGGCCGGCGGCGACCCAGGCGAAGTCGAGGGCCGCGCTGCCCATGCGCCGAATGCCCTCGGACTGAACCACCACCCGCGCGAACAGACCCAAGGGAAGCTCGGGGCGCTCGCGCAGCGCATAGGGAAAGCCGGTGGCGAGCACGGCGGATCGCACCTGGCTGACCGCGCTCGGCCACAGCGGCTTCCCATTGAGCGAGGCGCCCAAACCCCGGGCGGCGCTGAAGAGCTCATCGCGGAGGGGATCGTAGGTGGCGCCCACCACCAGGCCATCGGGGGCCTGGAGCGCGACGGTGACGCAGAAGTGCGGCATGCCGTGCGCGTAGTTGGTGGTGCCATCGAGCGGGTCGACGATCCAGGTGAAGTCACCCTGCCCCACCGCGCCCTCTTCCTCGGCGAGCACCGCGTGCTGGGGCACCTCGCGCTGGAGCACCTCGAGGATCAACGCTTCGCTGGCGCGATCGGCGTCGGTGACGAGGTCCGCGTGATTGTCGCCCTTGAAGTCGATGGTGCGGGTGGCGTGAAAGCGGTCCCGCAGCAGGGCGCCCGCGGCGCGAACGAGGTGCTGGGCGAGCGGGAGATGCTCGCTCACGAGGCGGGCTCTGCCAGCAACGCTTCGAGCTCGGAGAGCCAGGTGGCGAGCTGACCTTCGTCGAAGCCCTCGTGAACGAAGCGCACGCGGCCCTGGCGATCGATGAGGAAGGCGGTGGGCATCAGCTTCACCTTGAGCGTCGACTCGGCGAGCCGCGCTTCGGGATCGAGCAGCACGGGGAGCGAGAGCTTCGCTTCCTCGAGGAACGGCGCGATGGGCCGCGGGTCGGCGTCGACGTTGATGGTGAGCACGTCGAGGCCGCGGGGCGCGAATTCCTGCGAGAGGTCTTGGTAGAGCGGCAGGGCGTCGCGGCAGGGCTCACACCAGGTCGCCCAGACGTCCAGCAGCACCACGCGACCGCGGTGGCTCGAGAGCTTCCACGCTTCGCCCCCCGGGTAGCGAGGCAGCGTCAGCTCGAGCTGAGCCCGGGAGGTGGTGAGCTTCTCCGACGGGGTGCTGTCGACGAGCTGGGGGCCGGCCGGCTTGAAGGTGCACCCGGACAGCGCGATCACCGCGAACAGCGCGCCTCTCATCGGGTGGCCAGCCTGGCCAGGAGCGAATCGATGAAGCCGCCGAAGCTGCCGTTCGACATCACCAGCAGCACGTCTCCGGGGCGGGCGTCGCGCAGGGCCTCGTCGAGCAGCGCGGCGACGGTCGGCTCGGCCACCGAGGGGATTCCCTGAGCGGTCAGCTCGCGCGCGAGGCGGGGCACGTCGAGCTCCTCGCCTTCGGGGATCTTGTCGTGCCGCTCGGGGGTCTTGATGGACGCCCGGGCGGCGCCGGTGAACGAGTGGGCGTAGTCGTCCTGGTGGATGTTGCGGCGCGAGGTGTTCGAGCGGGGCTCGAAGATGGCCCACAGCCGGCGGCCCGGGTAGCGGCTGGCGATCGCGGCGATGGTCTCCTTCACCGCGGTGGGGTGATGGGCGAAGTCGTCGATCACGAGCACTCCGCCTGGCGCTCCGCGCTCTTCCTGCCGGCGCTTGATGCCCTGGAAGGAGGCAAAGCCCTGCGCCAGCTCGTCATCGGTGAGTCCCAGGGACTTCGCCGCGGCGAACACCCCGAGCGCGTTCTCCACGTTGTGCGCGCCCGCCATGGGAAGGAGCAGAGAGCCTGCGCCCTTCACGCAGAAGCGCGCGCCTTCCGGCCCCAGCGTGAGGCCCGAGGGAACGACGTCGGCGCCCGAGTCTTCCTTCGCGGAGTAGGTGATCACCTTCGCCTTCGAGCTGCGGGCGAGCCGCACCGCGTTGGGCCAGCCGGCGCTGACGATGATCGTCCCGTCAGCCGGCATGAGCGCGACCAGCTTCTCGAACGACGACTCGTAGTGCGGCAGGTCCCGATAGATGTCGGCGTGATCGAACTCGACGCTGGTGAGGATCAGCGTCTTGGCCTGGTAGTGAAGGAACTTGGGGCCCTTGTCGAAGTAGGCGGTGTCGTACTCGTCGCCTTCGACCACGAAGTGCGGCCCCTTTCCGAGGCGATAGTTGCCGGCGTAGTTCTGGGTGACGCCGCCCACGAGAAAGGTCGGATCTTTCCCCGCGGAGGCGAGCACGTGGCCCATCAGGGACGAGGTGGTGGTCTTGCCGTGGGTGCCGGCGATGACGATCGAGTGGCGCTGCTTGAGGAAGAGCGAGCCCAGGGCGGCGGGGAAGCTCATCTGCGGAATGCGCCGCTCGCGCACCGCGGTGGCCTCGGGGTTCACCCGGCGGATGACGTTGCCGATGATGACGAGATCGGGCTTCGCCACGTCGAGGTTCTGCGGCGAGTACGGCGTGAGCGCCTTGATGCCCCAGGCCTCGAGCATGTGGCTCATCGGGGGGTAGACGTTCTCGTCGCTGCCGGTCACCTCGTAGCCGGCGGCCTTGAGCATGCCGGCGAAGCTGCCCATGCCGGTGCCAGCGACTCCGACGAGGTGAACGCGCCGGGGGAAGGAGGGATCGACCGTATCGAGGACGAGGCCGTTGTCATCGGGTGCAGCGGACATGGATGGGCGACCCTCTCACTCCAGTTTCAGCGCGTCGAGCACCGCGTCGTGCACCTGGGGGCGGAAAGCACGAATGCGGATGTTGGCCCGGCCCAGGGCCACCCGGTTGGTCAGGAAGGCGACGACGAGCTCCCGGTCCAGATCGATCCACAGGCTGGTGCCGGTGAAGCCGAGGTGACCGATGGCGCCGCGGGGGCCGCGCTTGCCGAAGCGCTGGCCACAAGACGCGCCTTCCGTGGAAGGGGTGTCGAACCCGAAGGTGCGCGTGCTCCCCGGGGTGGCGTCGCGCACCCAGCCCACCGCGGGAGCCCAGCGCCCCTCGAGCACGGCCTGGCCGAAGCGCGCCACGTCGAGGGCGGTGCCGAACAGGCCGGCGTGACCTGAGACCCCGTCGAGCACCCAGGCGTTGTCGTCGTCGACCTCGCACGGTCCGGTGGGGCGCTCGGGGACGTTCCACAGGCCCTCCTGGCCAGGGGCCGGCTCGCGGGGCCGCGTGCTGCCGGTGTTCGCGAAGACCGCAGGGAGCGGCGGTGGTGCCGACAGCCGCCGAAAGCCCGCGCTCAGACCGAGGGGTCCGGCCACGCGTTCGTTGAAGAGCCGGTCGAGCGGAAGGGCGGTGGAAGCTTCAAGCGCGGCCCCCAGCAAGATGAAGCCGAGGTCGCTGTAGACGGACTGAAGGCCGGCTGCGCGGTCCTGCGGCGTGGCGGCGACGCGCTCGAGCACGGAGCGACGGACTGCTGAGCGCAACTCGGGTTGAGGCCCTTCGAAGAGCAGAGGATGATCGAGGAGCTCGCGCTCGAAGTACGGCTGGAAGGCGGGCAAGCCGCTGCGGTGGAAGAGCAGATCGAGATACGTCGCGCGTGCGTGGGTGAGGGGGGCCTCGACCGGGAGCTGGGTGTCGAGCACGAGCGCGGTGGTGCTCATCACCTTCGTCACCGACGCGAGATCGAACACGCAGTCAGCGGGCGCGTTTCCCAGCGAGCGCACGTGCTGGCCGCGGTGAAACACCTCGAGGCGGGCGAGCGGATAGACCTGCTCGTCAAGTCCGCGCTGGAGCAGCGCCTCGAGGCTCATGAGAAGGACAAGGTCCTCGCGTCGGCGTCGAGGCGCACGGGCGCGCCCAGCATCACCGGCTGATTCACTTCGCCGTGGCCGATGCAGAAGCCCGCGGCGCAGGGAATTCCCAGGGGGCGAACGAGCTCTTCGAGGACCTCGGCCGCGGTGTAATCGGCGTCTTTTTCCTCACAGCCGGTGAGCTCACCGATCACGAGACCGCGCACGCCCTCGAGAAGACCGGCGAGCTGCAGGTGCGTCCACATGCGATCGAGCCGGTAGGGCCGCTCGCCCACGTCCTCGAGCAACAACACGGCGCCGCGCAGCGACGGCCACCACGGAGTGCCGATCATCCGGCTCAACACGGAGAGGTTTCCGCCCAGCAGCGGACCTTCGGCTACGCCCTGGCCCACGGTGCGCAGCGCGGGGAGCGCAGCGACGGGCTGGCCTTCGAGCAACGCGAACAGGCGCTCGATCGTCTCAGGGGGTTGCTTGCCCAATTGCGTGAGCACCGGAGCGTGCAGCGACCTCCACCCCTGCTTCTGCGCGACGCAGTGAAGGGCGGTGAAGTCGGAGAAGCCGACGAGGTGTTTGGGTGAGCCGAGGCGAAGCGAAGGGAGCAGGCGCATCGCGCCATAGCCACCGCGCGCCGCGAACACCGCGCGAAGGGAGTCGTCGTCGAGGGCGGCCTGCAGCTCCGCCTGGCGGGCGGCGTCGGTGCCGGCGAGGTAGCGGTGCGCGGAGAAGAGCCGCTCGGTGAAGACCGGCTGATAGCGGCGCGCGAGCACCTCGAGGCCCTTCTCGAACGAGGGGCGATCGAAGGGGCCCGAAGGCGCCACGATGGCGACGCGGTCACCGGGCCGAAGCGGTGGAGGCGTGAGGAAGCTCACCGGCAGTCTTGTACTAGAGTGAGTGCGTGCCGTCGTCCGCAGCGAAGAAGCCCGAAGCCGCTCACCGCAAGTTCCCGGTTCCGTACGGGCTCTTCATCGTGCTCGCCGTCTACGCGCTCGCCGTCTACGGCTACATCTGGACGAATTACTGGAACAGCCCTGAGTACAAGGCGGCGCTTGGCTACGCGAAGGCGCTGATGATCCTCGGGGTCGACGACGGGCGGAGGTGCAGCGAAGCCGACCTCACCACCGCGTTCGAGGCGACGCTCGAGGCCGCGCGGCTGATGCCCGACGAGCGGCAGTTGGTGGATCACCTGGAGAGCCTGCGGCACCGCTTCGAGGAGCGGAAGTTCAAGCTCAAGCCGGAGTTGGTCAAGAAGGTCGAGATGATGTCGGCCAACACCATGCGGATCGAGCAGGAGCGCAAGGCGTGGCTGGTGGTGGGCTCGCGTGATCGCGGCTGGGCCCCTGATCAGCTGCTGCGGGGGCCCGAGCGGGTGGTGTTGTGGAGCATTCCCGGTGGGGTGCTGATCATCGCGTTCTGGGCGTACACGCGCTTCAGCGGCAAGGCGCTGCGCGACAAGGAACACGAGGCTGAGCTCAAGAAGGCTGAGGACGAGGTCGAGCACCTGGGTGATTTCCGCCGCGGGCTCGGCACCTCTTCCTCGCGGCCGTTGCCGAAGGTCGAAGACGACGCGGACACCCTGGCGGTCTCACCGCCGGTGCGTGCGCGGCCTCCGAGCAAGGTGGGCGTGCCCGCGGTGGCGCGGCGGCCGGTGAAGAAGCGTCCTCCCGACGACGACTAATTGTCTCCCTCTCCCTGCGCAGCGGGGAGAGGGTCGGGGTGAGGGGCCCACGTGGCTCACCTCGCAGCACGAGCAAGAACAGCGGCGAAGAAGCCATCGGTGCCGTGGCGGTGGGGGCTGACGGAAAGGAACCCACGCGAATCGAGCAGCGAGGGATCGAGCTGCGGACGCACCAGGCTCAGCTCAGGGTGCGCAGCCAGCGCGGCGTCGACCACGTCTTCGTTCTCTTCCCGGGTGAACGTGCAGGTCGCATAGACGAGGCGTCCACCGGGCGCGA
>VFKJ01000615.1 GCA_009885595.1 Myxococcales bacterium
GTTCGAGCTCAGGAAGCGCCCGAGCTCAGTCACCAGGCCGCTCGTCACCAGCGCGGCGAGCTCACCGCGGAGATCTCCCGCGGCGAGCAGCTCGTCAGCGTGGACGATCAACGGCGAGTCGTCGAAAGGGTTTGCGCGCAGGGCCTCGGCCACGCCGGCGGGTCTTCCCTCGAGCCGATACCCCAGCGACTTCACCTTCTTTACCACCTGCTCGAGCTCCGCCTTCGCCAGCGCGACGGTCTTGAACGGCGCGGTGCGCGTCTTCACCTTCGCGCCCCTGCCCCAGCGCGCGTGCACCGTCTTGCCAGTGAGCGTCACCTCCCAGAAGGAACCATCAGGCGAGACGTAACGCACGGTGCGTCAGCCTACCCACTCCCGCGCGTTCTCGAAGAAGCGCAGCCACGGGCTGTCATCGCCCCAGCTCTTCGGGTGCCACGAGAGCTGCGCGGTGCGGATCACGCGCTCGGGGTGCGGCATCAGAATGGTGGCGCGGCCATCGGGGGTGGTGAGCGCGGTGACGCCGTCCTTCGAGCCGTTGGGGTTGAGCGGGTACCGCTCGGTAGCCGAGCCCTCGCCGTCGACGAAGCGGGCTGACACCAGGAAGGGCGCGTCGCTCTGCAGCTCCACCCGGCCTTCGCCGTGCGCGATGGCCACCGGCAGCACGCTGCCTTCCATGCCCTTGAAGAAGATCGACGGCGACGCTTCCAGCTTGACCATCGCCACCCGCGCTTCGAACTGCTCGCTGCGGTTGCGCACGAAGCGGGGCCAGGCGCTCGCGCCGGGGATGAGGTCCTTGAGCTGCGCCATCATCTGGCAGCCGTTGCACACGCCCAGGGAGAAGGTGTCTGGCCGCGCGAAGAACGCCTCGAAGACGTCGCGCGCGCGCGGGTGGAAGAGCACCGACTTCGCCCAGCCGCCGCCGGCGCCCAGCACGTCGCCGTAGGAGAAGCCGCCGCACGCCGCCAGCCCGCGGAAGGAGCCCAGGTCGAAGCGCGCCTCGAGGAGATCGCTCATGTGCACGTCGACCGCTTCGAAGCCGGCGCGGGTGAAGGCCTGCGCCATCTCCACCTGGCCGTTCACGCCCTGCTCTCTCAAGATCGCCACGCGCGGACGACTGGTCCTCACCGGCGCGCGCACGGTGGGGTCGAAGCTGAGCTTCGCGGTGAGCCCGGTGAACTTCGCGTCGGTGCGCAGCGCGTGCTCTTCGTCGGCGCAGCTCGCGTCGTCGCGCAGGCGATGCATGCGCCAGGTGGTGTCGCTCCAGAGCGCGCGCAGCTCGGTGCGGGTGTAGCTGAGCGCACCCAGGGTGACGCGATCATCGGGGCGCGGGGTGGCCACCACCTGGGCGCCTTCGAAGCGCGCCAACACCGCGGGGAGATCGGCGTTCCTCACCTGCACCACCGCGCCCAGCTCTTCCGTGAAGAGCGCGGCGAGGCCCGAGGTGGCGATGCTCAGGCCCGTGCCACTCGCGAACGCCATCTCGAGCAGCGTCACCAGCAGGCCGCCATCGGAGCGGTCGTGGTACGCGAGCACCTTTCCTTCCGCGTTGAGCGACTGGATCAGCGCGAAGAAGTCCTTCAGCGCGGCCGGGGAATCGACGTCGGGCACGGCCTCGCCGAGCTCGTTGAACACCTGCGCCAGCGCGCTGCCACCCAGCCGGTTCTTGCCGTGACCCAGGTCGAACAGCACCAGCGAGGTCGGTCCCTCGTCGAGCTGCAGCTCAGGGGTCAGCGTGCGGCGCACGTCGCGCACCGGGGAGAACGCGCTGATGATCAACGAGAGCGGCGCGGTCACCGTCTTGCCGTCCCACACGGTGCGCATCGACATCGAGTCCTTCCCCACGGGGATGGCGATGCCCAGCGCGGGGCACAGCTCGACCCCCACCGCCTTCACGGCGTCGTACAGGCGCGCGTCTTCGCCGGGAGAACCGGCCGCCGCCATCCAGTTCGCCGAGAGCTTCACGTCGGAGAGCTTGTCCACCGTCGCGGCCGCGAGGTTGGTGAGCGCCTCGCCCACCGCCATGCGCGCCGAGGCCGCGGCGTCGAGCACCGCCAGCGGGGTGCGCTCGCCCATCGCCATCGCTTCGCCCGTGTGCACGTCGTAGCTCGTCATCGTCACCGCGACGTCCGCCACCGGCACCTGCAGCCGGCCCACCATCTGATCTCTCGCCACCAGCCCGGTGATGGAGCGATCGCCGATCGTCACCAGGAAGGTCTTGTCGCCCACCGCGGGCAGCAGCAGCACCCGGCGGATCGCCTCGGCGAGGTCCAGCCGCGGCAACGCCCGCCCCGGCGAGGGCAGTCGCTTCACGTCGCGGCGCATCTTCGGCGGCTTGCCCAACATCACCTCGAGCGGCACGTCGATCGGCGTCGTCTGGAAGTGTTCGTCGCTCACCTGCAGCTGCCCGTCGTCGGTCGCGTGCCCCAGCACCGCGAAGGGACACCGCTCCCGCCGGCAGAACGCCTCGAAGCGCGGCAGCGAGGCGACGTCGATCGCCAGCACGTAGCGCTCCTGGCTCTCGTTGCACCACAGCTCCAGCGGGGACATGCCCGCTTCGTCACTGGGAATCTTGCGCAGCTCGAAGCGCGCGCCGCGCCGGCTCTCGTGCACCAACTCGGGCAACGCGTTCGACAGCCCGCCCGCGCCCACGTCGTGAATCGAGACGATCGGGTTGTGCTCCCCCAGCGCAGTGCAGCGGTCGATCACCTCCTGGCAGCGGCGCTCCATCTCGGCGTTGTCACGCTGCACCGAGGCGAAATCGAGCGCCTCCTGCGAGGCCCCGGAGGCGACCGAAGACGCCGCGCCGCCACCCAGGCCAATCAACATCGCGGGGCCGCCCAGCGCGACGATCGCCGCGCCCGCGGGGATGGTGCCCTTCTGCACGTGCTCCGCGCGCACGTTGCCCAGGCCTCCGGCGATCATGATCGGCTTGTGGTACCCGCGAATCTGGCCGTCGACCTCCTGCTCGTAGCTGCGGAAGTAGCCGGTGAGCGCGGGGCGGCCGAACTCGTTGTTGAACGCCGCGCCTCCCAGCGGCCCGTCGATCATGATCTCGAGCGCCGAGGCGATGCGCGCAGGCTTGCCGTGATCGACTTCCCACGGGCGCACGGCGCCAGGCAGCTTCAGGTTGGAGACGCTGAAGCCCACCAGGCCTGCTTTGGGTTTCGAGCCCCGCCCGACCGCGCCCTCGTCGCGGATCTCGCCCCCGCTGCCCGTCGACGCGCCCGCGTAGGGCGAGACCGCCGTCGGGTGGTTGTGCGTCTCCACCTTCATCAGCAGGTGCATCGGCTCGCGGTGCGCGCCGTAGACGCCGCCGTCAGGGTTGGGGAAGAAGCGGCCCGCCACGTGGCCTTCCACCACCGAGGCGTTGTCCTTGTAGGCGCTGAGCACCCCGCCCGGGCTCATTTCCGTCGAGCGGCGGATCATCTTGAAGAGTGAGCTCGCCTGCGCCTCGCCGTCGATCGTGAAGTCGGCGTTGAAGATCTTGTGCCGGCAGTGCTCGGAGTTCGCCTGCGCGAACATCATCAACTCGACGTCGGTCGGGTCGCGCCCGAGCCTGGTGAAGTTCTCCACCAGGTAGTCGATCTCGTCCGGAGCCAGCGCCAGGCCCAGCGAGGTGTTCGCCTGCTCCAGCGCCGCGCGCCCCTCTTGCAGCACGGCGACGGTCGCGAGCGGTCTGGGCACGTGGCGCTCGAAGAGCTTCTCGGCGCTGACGAGGTCGGGGAGCACCGACTCGGTCATGCGGTCGTGCAGCTCGGGCGTCCCCTCGAGCTCACCCGCCAGCGTCCAGACGATGCCCCGCTCGATGCGGCGCACCACCGTGAGCCCGCAGTTGCTCGCGATGTCCGTCGCCTTCGACGACCAGGGTGACCGCGTTCCCAGCCGCGGCACCACCACGAAGGTCTTCCCCTTCACCTCGCGCCGCGTCTGCTTCGGGCCGTAGGTCAGCAACTGCGTCAAGGTCGCGTGTTCGGCGTCCGTCAGCGCCCGCTCGACGTCGAGGATGTGTACGAAGTCCGCCGTGGCGTCGGTCAGCCCGGGGTGACGTTGACGCAGCCGAGCCAGGCGCTTGTCGAGGCGGGCGGGGCTGAAGGCGGGCGGGCCGGGGATGATGACCATGGACGGCAATGTGCCGGTTTGTCGATCATCTCGATAGCTGATGCGTCGTGATGATGGTCATTGGTTTTGCCGATGGCAGTCTGAAGGAGCAGGAACGTTGTTTGCCATGCTGGTCAAGTGGACCGCTGCGTGAAGCGGCGTGGGAGCAAGCTGGCCTGAATGAGCGTGCTGGTGGTCGGTCGCGTGACCCGGCGCTCGACTCGCGCTGGCCTCTCCGCCCGCGGGATTTTGTGTGCGAGGGCTCGTCGTAACGAGTGGTGAGCGTTCAGGAAGTGGTCCACGTCGACGGGGTAACTGCCCCGGAATGTCAGCCCGCTTTGGTATGCCGCGCGTTGGGGGGTGGCGACGGTGAGTGA
>VFKJ01001167.1 GCA_009885595.1 Myxococcales bacterium
ATCGACCAGGGGCTGGCCCACCTCGAGGATCACCAGGCGCACCTTTTCGGCAGGCAGCTCGACCGGCACCACCACCGCCAGATCGCGCAGCACCGACGGGAAGCGCGACAGTGGAGAGGCCTGCGGCACCAGCTTCGCTTCCGCGAGCAACGCCTCCGCCTCGAGCTGGAAGAGGAACACGCCCGCAGGCGCGTCGAGCCTTCGCTGGGCGCGCGGGTGCAGTTCGCCCACCGTGCCCAGCACGCGATCGCCCACCTTCACGGTGGCGGCGGCGCGCGGGTGGTACCAGGGCGACTCCAGCGGCTCGTAGCGGGCGCCGCTGATGTGCAGCGAATCGAGCACCGCATCCACCGCGGCGCGGGCGTCGTAGAAGTCGACCGCCGCGGTGCCGCCGGTCCACGAGCGCGCGCCATCGCGCAGGCCCCACAACGCGCCGGCCAGCTCCAGCACTTCGCTGGCGACAGGCTTGCCCTTCACCCCGCCGCCTTCGTGAGGACGGTAGCTGCGCGCCAGCTCGTAGAAGCGAACGCCCTGCGCCTGGTGCCGCGCTGAACGCGCGACGTTGGGCACGAGGCTCGCGAAGAGCGTGGTGCGCATCACCGACTGCTCGACGGAGAGCGGGTTGGCCACCGCGATGGCACCCTGCTCCGCCTGGAACGCCGCCAGCTCCGCGGGCGCCACGAAGGAGTAGTTCACCACCTCGTCGAAGCCGGTGCCGGCGAGGGCCGAGCGGAGACGTCGCTCCGCGGCGATCCAGGGCCGCTCCGGCTCGAGCGCGCTCAGGCCGCGAGGCAGCGCCGCGGGGATCGACTCGAAGCCGCGAATGCGCGCGATCTCTTCGATCAGATCCTCTTCGATCGACACGTCCACCCGGGCCAGCGGCACTTCCCAACTGTCACCCGCGCTCTTGAAGCCCAGCGAGGTGAGCACCTTCGCGCACTCCTCGGCGGGCACGGTCACGCCCAGCACCTCGGCGACGCGCTCGGTGCGCAGCTTCACCTTCCGCGGCTCCTTCTTCACCGGGTAGGCGTCGACGCGGCCCTGGAGCACGGTGCCCCCGCCGACCTCGGCGATCAGCGCCGCGGCGCGGTCGAGCACCTCGGGCACCACCGACACGTCGGTGCCGCGCTCGAAGCGGTGCGACGACTCGGTGTGGAGCGCGTGACGCTTGGCCGAGCGACGCACGGTGGTGGGCTGGAAGGTGGCGCACTCCAGCAGCACCCGGGTGGTCTTCTCGGTCACTTCACTCGAGGCGCCGCCCATCACGCCGGCGAGCACCAGCGCGGAGCTCTCGTCGCAGATGAGCAGGTCCTCTGCGTGGAGCGGGCGCTCCTTCTCGTCGAGGGTCTTCAGTTTTTCGCCAGGCTTCGCGGTGCGCACCACGATCTGCGCGCCCCCGATGCGATCGAGATCGAACGCGTGCAGCGGCTGCCCGTACTCGAGCATCACGTAGTTGGTGACGTCGACCAGGTTGTTGATCGCGCGAACCCCGCAGGCCTTGAGGCGCTCCTGCATCCACTTCGGCGACGGCTTGACGGTGACGCCTTCCACCACCCGGCCCGCGTAGCGCCAGCAGCGCTCGGCGTCTTCGATGCGGATCTGGATCTTCGTCGACGCACTGGTGGCCGACTCGGTGAGCTTCGGCTCGGGCCGCTTGAGCGCCACCCCCATCAACGTCGCCACTTCGCGCGCGATGCCCAGGTGCGAGAGCGCGTCGCTGCGGTTCGGAGTGACGTTGACCTCGAAGATCACGTCATCGAGCCCCAGCGCGTCGGCGATCGGCAGGCCGACCTTCAGCGCGGGATCGAGGATCAACAGGCCGTGTTCGCCCTCGGGCAGGCCCAGCTCCTTGGCGCTGCAGAGCATTCCGCTGCTGTCGACGCCGCGCATCTGCGCCTTGCCGATCTTCATCCCGCCCGGCAGCTCGGTGCCCACGGTGGCCAGCGGCACCTTGTCGCCGACCTTGTAATTCTTCGCGCCGCACACCACCTGCAACGGCGTGCCGCTGCCGTCGTCGATCTTCGTGACGGAGAGCTTGTCGGCGTTCGGGTGCTTGTCCGAGGCGAGGATCTGCGCGACCACCACCCCGCGCAGGCCGTCACCGGGCCGGGAGATCCCCTCGATCTCCAGCCCCGCCATGGTGAGCCGCTTCGCCAGCTCGTCCACCGAGGCGGGGAGCGCGACGTAGTCCTTGAGCCATTTCAAAGAGAGCTTCATGGGTGTCTTTCAGAACTGCGCGACGAAGCGATAGTCGTTCTCGAACATGGTCCGCAGATCGTCGATGCCGTAGCGGAGCATCGCGAGCCGCTCGACGCCCATGCCGAAGGCGAAGCCGGTCACCTGCGTGGGATCGTAGCCAGCGTGACGGAACACGTTCGGGTGCACCATTCCGCTGCCGAGCACCTCGAGCCAGCCGGTCTGCTTGCACACCCGGCAGCCGTTGCCGCTGCAGAACACGCACGACACGTCGACCTCGGCCGAGGGCTCGGTGAAGGGGAAGAAGCTGGGGCGAAAGCGCGTCTTGCTCTTCGCGCCGAAGAAGGCCTTGGCGAAGGCGTCGAGCGTGCCTTTGAGCTCCGCGAAGGTCACCTTGGTGTCGACCAGCAGGCCTTCCACCTGGTGGAACATCGGCGTGTGCGTCTGATCGCTGTCCTTGCGGTAGACGCGGCCCGGCATCACCGCGCGCACCGGCGGCTTCTGGCCCAGCATGGTGCGGATCTGCACGGGCGAGGTGTGGGTGCGAAGGACCACTGGGTTCTCGTGGGAGAAGCCGATTTCTCTGGTCGCTTCGCCTTGGCCCAGGCCTCCGCTTCGCTCCGGTCCTGGCTGGTCCGGCGTGCCGCCAAACCGGCTCCGCTCTGGGTGCAGCGTGCCGCCGTCCACGTAGAAGGTGTCCTGCATGTCGCGCGCGGGGTGATCGGCCGGCACGTTGAGCGCCTCGAAGTTGTACCAGTCGAGCTCGATCTCCGGCCCCTGCTCCACCACGAAGCCCAGGCGCGCGAACACGC
>VFKJ01001165.1 GCA_009885595.1 Myxococcales bacterium
AACTCCCGGTCAGCGCATTCCTCAACTCGGCCGGGGTCATCGTGCAGCGCAGTTGCTGTCGGCGCGTTCGGGTTCCGAACTCGGATCGCTGGGTGATGTGCGTCGAGTTGCTCGAGAGACCGAAGGGAAAGACCTCGCACGGGCTCTGCTCGCTGTGCCTCGAGAGCTACTACACCTGACGCTGGCCGAGAACCTCCCGCCGGGGCCCGACAACCCGGACGAAGTGAGCGCAGCCCGAGGCTGCACTGCGCTTCCCCTTCAGTGCAGGGCGTCGGGCAACGGCCAGGAGGCGGTGGACGCCTGCCGCACTGAAAGGGGGACGGCTCACCCTGGCGGGGGCGTGGCCCTCAGGGGGAGCAGCACCCTGAACTCGGTGCCCACTCCCACCTGAGAGTGCGTCCGGATGCGGCCGCCGTGCTCTGCGACGATGCGCGCGACGATCGCCAGACACAACCCGAACCCGCCCTGCTCCCGGCCGGAGGAGGCCTGGTGGTACGGGTCGAAGACGAAGGGCAGGTCTTCTGGGGGAATGCCCAGACCCGTGTCCTGCACCCGCGCGGCGGCGAAGCGCAGCCCCGACTCGACGCCCTCTCCGAGCTCCGTGCGCAGAGAAACCGTGACCAGCCCCTTCGGGGGGGTGAACTTGAGGGCGTTGTCCATCAGGTTGGAAAAGGCGCGCTCGAGCTGCCCCTCGTCGCCCGACACCTCCAGGTGTGCCAGCGGCTTGACCAGCACGGTGACCGCTTTCTGGGCTGCGAGCGACTGGGACTGCCGACCGACCCTCGAGAGCAGCCCGCCCAGGTCGACGGGCTCGAGCACCCGCTGCTTCTCGGTGTGGGCCGCGCGCGCGAGCTCCAGCATATTGGCGGTGAGCTTCACCAGCCTGGCGTGCGCCTCTCTGGCGTCCTCCAACGCCTGCTCGTCGGGTCTCTCCAACGCCAGGCCGATCACCGTCAGCGGTGAGCGGAGGTCGTGCACCAGCATGGCCGTCAAGTCGGCCTTGAGTCGCGCCGCCGCCAGGAGCTCCGCGTTCACTTTCGCCAGCTCTTCGTTCCGCGCCCGTAGCTCACGCTCGAGGTGCGCGAGGCGCACCTGGTGGTGGACTCGCGCCATCACCTCCTCGAGCTGGAACGGCTTGGTGATGTAGTCGCTCCCCCCCACGCGGAAGCTACCCAGCTTGTGGGCGAGGTCATCGTGGGCCGTGAGGAATAGCACTGGCACGTCGTGGAGCGTGGGCGTGGCCCGCAGCACCTCGCAGGTCCGCAAGCCGTCCATTCCCGACAGGTTGATGTCGAGGAGAATGCAGTCGGGCCGCCGCTCCAGCGCCTCGGCGATCGCGTGCTCGCCGTCGGTGACCGTGCGCACCTGGTAGTCACTCCGGGTCAACACCTGCGACAGCAGCGCGAGGTTGGCCGGTTGATCATCGACGATGAGGATGTCCCCCCGACTCGCACTCATGACGCTTTCCTAACCGCCGCCTCGCTGGACGTCGCGAGCTGCGGCCGGGCACCTGCCCGAGCGCCCGAGCCGAGCGGGGCGCCTCCATGGCCGGCATGCGCGTGCCGAAGCTGTCATCACAGGTGCCCGGGCTGGTGGTGCTGTAGCGGAACGTCCTCGCGCGCGGCCATTTGCAGCACGCGCGATTGCGGTGGGTTGAACGGGCGCCCTGCCCGATCAGCGTTCGCCAGAGGCAAGCGAGGGCAGGCAGCCGCCACGTTCACCACGTTTCTGGCCCGCACCTCTTCGGCCGGCGCGGGCCCGAGGCTCGCGGTGACCGCATCGTTGCCGGAGGTCAGCCAACCCCTCTTCGTCAGCTCCGACCCCACGGCGAGCGGCCCTTCCGCTGGGCTACGTGAGGGCACGCTTCCTGCTGAACAGCGGCTCACCATGACGACCGCCTCAGCGTTGAAACCGGGAGTTCCCACCGTGACGTTGAAGGGCCGTGTGCTGGTCGTCGATGATGACGCCAACTTCCTGCGCCTCTGCGGGAGGTTGTTGGGAGACGCGGGGCTGCTGGTCGAGTGCTGCGGCAGCCCCATGGAGGCGCTCGCGCGGATCCAGGGCCACCGCTATGACGCCATCGTCTCTGACGTCTGCATGCCCGATCTGAGCGGCCTGGCGCTGCTCAAGGCCGCCCGGGCCTTCGACGCCACTGTCCCCTTCGTGCTGATGACGGGGGCCCCCAGCGTCGAGTCGGCGGTCTCCGCCATCGACCTCGGGGTGCATCGATACCTGCCCAAGCCCTTCGACCTGGACGTCTTCGTCCAGACCGTGAGCGAGGCCGTGGCCCGTCGGGCGGGCTCAGCTGATCTGCCCAGCCTCAACCGCCGCCTCGACCGCGCCCTGGAAGGGCTGTGGATGGCCTACCAGCCGATCGTCGAGTTCTCCAAGCGGCGGCCGCTCGCCTACGAGGCGCTCCTGCGCACCACGGCGCCGGAGGTGAAGGGCCCCCCCGACGTACTCGAGCTGGCAGAAAAAACGGGACGCCTCTTCGACCTGGGCAAGGCCGTTCGCCGCGCGGTCGCGGCGGAGCTGCCCCTGCTCGCTGCCGGCATCGACGTGTTCGTCAACCTCCACCCCGCGGATCTCGAGGATCCGGAGCTCTACGCCCCGGGCTCGCCGCTCACGGCGTTCGCGTCGCGCGTGGTGCTGGAGATCACCGAGCGGGCCTCGGTGGCTCACGATCAGGATCTCCCCCTGCACGTCGAGCGGCTGCGGAGGCTGGGGTACCGGGTGGCGGTGGATGATCTCGGCGCGGGCTACTCCGGCCTCACCACGCTCGCGCGCATTCAGCCCGAGTTCGTCAAGCTCGACGGCTCGTTGGTTCGGGACATCGACACCTCTGGCGTCAACCAGCTGATCGTCGCCGCGGTGCGCGACCTCTCGAAGCAGATGGGGCTGCGCGTCATCGCCGAAGCCATCGAGACGGCGGCGGAGCTGGCGACCCTGCGCATGCTCGGAGTGGACCTGATGCAGGGCTACTTCTTCGCGCGGCCTGCCAAGGCCTTCGTGCGGGTGGACTTTCCCTCCTCAGCGCCCAGCGCGGCCGCCTGATGCCCGCGCCTGGCCCCCTCGCGGGACCCAGGAGAGCCGACTTGGCGAATCGGCGCCTGATCACCGCGCTCCGCATCGGCGCCCTCCTGCTGATCGGGTTCGGCGTGCTCGAGGTCGCGCTGCTGGAGGTGCGCTCGTGGCTGCCGATGGCCGTGCGAGCCGCCTGGGCCGCGACCGCCCTGACCACGGCCTGGGGCCTGGCTCTGGCGGGCACGCTCCGACGCACGGTGCTCCTGTCGCTCCTCGCCGGGACATCCCCGGTGTTCTACGCGGCGCTGGTGTGGGACCGCGGCGGCGTCAGCGGCGTGGCGTTCGCCTGCTTCTTCGCGATCCCGCTGGCGGTCGCGGCGGTGCTGCGCGGCGAGGTGGTTCCGGCCATCGTCTGCGCCGTCGCCAACCTCGGCGCGGGGCTCACCCTGCTGGGAGCTGCGGGGCACTCGATCATGGAGGTGGGTGAGTGGGCGCTGGCGATGATCGGCGGAGGGGCATTGGCCGTCTACACCGCAGAGCTGCACCGGCGGATGGGGGCCGCGCAGGAGGAGGCCACCGCCGACCGGCTCGGCGCCCTCGAACGGCTGGCCCAGAGCGAAGCGAAACGAACGCGGGCCGAGCGCAGTACGCTGGTCGGGGAACTCGCGGGAGGGTTGGCTCACGAGGTGAACAACCCCCTGGCCTTCATGAACGCCAACCTCCAGTTCCTGGAGAAGGCGGCGGCCGCGCACCAGAAGAGCGGCGCGGTGGACGCCGAGTTCACAGAGATGCTCCGCGAGACCGCGGAGGGAGCGCGGCGAATCGCCGGCGTGATGAGCAAGTTGAAGGCCCTGGCCTTCGAGCCAGCCGAAGCGGCAGGCGGCTCGTTGCCTGAGACGGTGAAGATCGCGCTGAGCTCCCTCAAGGCGCCGGCAGGCGTCCAGCTTCACAACGAAGTACCAGACGACCTCCCCGCGGTGGCCGCGGCACCGACTCACATGCGTCGGGTGGTCGCCCAGGTCGTCTTCAGCGCCCTGGACTCATTCGACGGCGGCGAGGCAGGCAAGGGGAACATCTGGGTGCGCGCCCGCGAGCAGGACGGCAGCGTCTTCCTCAGCATCGAAGACGACGGCCGCCTCCTGTGGAGCGCCAGCTCTGGAGGTCCCGCGGACGGCGTCGCCAATCGCTTCCGGGGCCCCAGCTCGAGCATGGGGCTGACGCTGGTGCGCGAATCGGTGACCCGGTGGGGAGGCAAGCTGAGAATGGGCCCCCGACAAGGCGGCGGGACACGCGTCGAACTGACCTTCGCGCTGGCCTCAGCGCGCGGTTCTCTCCCGCCCTCGAATGCCGTCGGGGAAACCGGGGCCCAGGCCTGAAGGCGAGGTCGGCAGGGTGGCGAGGTGGGCCGCCCATCTTGGCGTAGTCGAACCAGGGGGAAGCTGAGCGGCGATCGCCGGTGACAGGGAATCAGGCTTCGGGAGACGGGGAGCGGGAAACCGTCGGCCCCGGCTGGGCGCGGAGACGGCCGAGGTCTGACGGGTCCATGGACGCGGCCAGGTTCTGCGACCGCTCAGAACGCGGCTTCGACACCCACCGTGAGCGCCACGTCGGCGTTCTTGCGCAGCGACCCTTCGGCCGCCTGCGGGGGCATACCCGCAGATTGGGAGCGGAGGTCGGGGAGGACGGCTGCCCTCACCAGCCTGATTCCCCTGTCGCCCCGCGGGCTGCGCACGCACCACGCGAACAGCGGCTTCAGCTCGGCAATGTCGCTGTCCATCACCGGCGCGCTGATGCTGTACCTCGACTTCGTCAACCTGTTCCTGCAGATCCTTCGGTTGCTCGGTCGCCGCCGCTGAACCAAGGTCGGCGTCCTCACCATGGACGCCCAACAGCAGAAGACCTTCGTCGGCATCGTTCTCATCGTCCTGCTGGGGTCCGCGGCGTGCTGCGGGCTCACCGTCGCCGTGGGCGCCCTCTTCGGGTACCAGGAAGCCCAGCAGACCGCGGCCTCAGGCGGGCGTGACGCGGGCACCGGGCGCACCGCCAGGGCCATCGTCCCCGAGGGCGACGACGACGAGAAGGACGACACCGCCCAGCGCGAGCGCTTCGCCGACGAGATCCTCGCGGGCCTCGCCGACGCCGGCCACACCGAATACGTCTACCAGGCCGACCAGTACGACCTGGTGACCGACGGCGGGGCGCTGATCTCCCTGGCGAACCTCTACGAGGAGTACGCCGACAAGGACGCCATCGGCCGCCGCGAGTTCGTCGAGCGCACCGTGCGCGGCTTCTTTCCTGCCGAGGTGCCCACCGAGTGGGACGAGGCGGCCCCCCACCTGGTCGCCACCGTGCGCGATCGCATCTTCGTCGAGCTGCTCGCCATCCGCAGCGACACGCCCCTGGACGTGCTCCAGCGCCCGCTGAGCGACGATCTGGTCGAGCTGGTCGTCTACGACGGCGCCGACAGCATGCAGTTCGTCAATGAGGCGCACCTCGAGGCCTGGGCCAGGAACGCCGACGAGGTGTTCCTGCAGGGCCGCAAGCAGCTCGCTGCCCGCAGCAAGGACACCTTCAACAGCCCCTCCCCGGGCGTCTACGAGTCGCCCTGGGAAGACAACCACGACATCGGCCGCGCGCTGCTGTTCGAGACCCTGCGCAGGCTCAAGGTGAAGGGCGAGCCGGTGATCTTCCTCCCGCAGCGCGATCACCTGCTCGTCACCGGCGCCAACGACGCCGCGGGCCTCGAGGCCGTCGCCGAGCTCGTCAGCGAGCGCCTCTCGCTGCCCCGGGCCAACACCGGCCGCGGCTGGAGGCTCACCCGGCAGGGCCTGGTGCCGTTCATCCCCTCGCCTGACGACGACATCCTCAACGTGCTGCGCGCCGAGGCCCTCGCCGCCAACGCCAACGAGCAGAAGAAGGCCCTCGACGAGAAGTTCGAGCGCGAAGGCACCGACATCTTCGTGGGCACCACCCTCTTCACCGACGACGACGACGGCAAGCAGACGAGCTACTGCGTGTGGACCAAGGGCGCGGTCACCCTGATGCCCAAGGCGGACTTCGTGGTGTTCATCGATCTCGATGAGCCCGAACCCGATCGCGTGGTCGCTGCCGGCCCCTGGGACGACGTGGTGAAGAAGGTCGGCGCCAAGGTGTCGCTCGAGGACGGCTACTGGCCGGCTCGCTACAAGGTCAGCGTCTTCCCTGATGCGCGGACGATCAAGGCGATCGGGCTGCACCACTTCTTCACCCGGAATAAGGACGCCGCCGAGTAAGCCCTCTCCCCCGCGAGGGGAGAGGGAGACAAGGGCTCAGTCCTTCTTCGCGCGCTCGATCGGCAGCTTCATCAAGAGGCGCTCCACCGGCTTCCCGCCCACGAGGTGCTCGGAGACGATCTCCTTCACGTCGGCCTGGGTGACCCCGCCGTACCAGACGTTGTCCGGGTAGACCGCCACCGAGATCCCGCGCTCGCACGCGTCGAGGCAGCCCGCCCCGTTCGCCCGCACGCCCTTCACCTCCTGCGCGTCGAGCTCCTTCTTGAAGGCGATCCGCAGCTCGTCTCCTCCCTTGGTGGCGCAGCAGCCGCGCGGGCTGCCGTCAGGGCGACGATTGGTGCAGATGAAGAGGTGGCGCGTGTACGGAGGAGGCATCGCCCCGTGAAATAGCACGCTCGTTCCGGCGCCGCGTTTTTGCCAGCTCCGCTAGGTGGAGTTGCCTGACGGTACGGGCCCGCGCAAAACCTTTGTTCCGCTGCGATCTGCCGGCTCCGCGCTCAGAGCTTCCGAGGGAAAGGTGATCACTTCTCGACACGCACTGTCAGTCAAGTGGATCACCCGATCGCGGGGGCGCGTATGAAAAGTGATGTAGGGCCATGACTGGTCACAGAAGCGGCCCTCATGCCTGAAAGCTCCCACCTCTCCCTTCGGTGCGAGCCCAGGCCCGATTTTCCGCCTCGGGCGCGATTGCAAGCGTCTGCTACAGGTCTGTTTGACCCCTAAGTCTTGGGTATCGGAAGAAAATTTGACACTACATCTTGTGCGGCGATGCTTGACACATGGACGACACGAGAGGCATAAGTCGCCCCCCCACGCCGCCCAAAAGCGGTGAGGGAACGGAGCTGGAGGGGCTCCGCTGCACGAAACATCCTACCTTTAGCGACTTTCGCGCCCCAAGGGATCCTCTCCCGCGGGGATGAAGCCTTTTCGGCTTTCACACACACCAGCAGTCAAGCAGTTAATCGCTGTCAGACGCAGTTGTTAGAGAGGGGAATGACGATGGAGAAGGAAGTGGCTCCCATGAACGTGGCGGCGGGGGTGATTCCGGTGGATGCGCGTGCAGTACCGCGCAACGGAAAGGCGCAGGGGCTGGACGTGCCCCGCTACTTCACGACTCCGGGGGTCGACCCGGCCGATGAGATCGCGTGGGAGCTTCGCGCCGCGTCCATCACCGGCGAAGACGGCAAGGTGGTGTTCGAGCAGAAGAACATCGAGGTGCCCAAGTCCTGGTCGATGCTGGCCACCAACGTGGTCGCCTCCAAGTACTTCCGCGGCCAGCCCGGCACCCCGGAGCGCGAGAGCTCGGTGCGAGCGCTGGTGGGCCGCGTGGTCAACACCATCACCCGCTGGGGCGAGCAGGGCGGTTACTTCGCTTCCACCGAGGCCAAGCACGCCTTCCACGCCGAGCTGACCCACCTGCTGCTCCGGCAGAAGGTCGCGTTCAACTCGCCCGTCTGGTTCAACGTCGGGGTCGAAGAGCACCCCCAGTGCTCGGCCTGCTTCATCAACTCCGTCGAAGACTCGATGGACTCGATCCTCGGCCTGGCCAAGACCGAAGGCATGCTCTTCAAGTACGGCTCGGGCACGGGGTCGAACCTCTCCCCCATCCGCTCCTCGCGGGAAGTGCTCAAGGGCGGCGGCACCGCTTCGGGCCCGGTCAGCTTCATGAAGGGCTTCGACGCCTTCGCCGGCGTGATCAAGTCGGGCGGCAAGACGCGGCGCGCGGCGAAGATGGTGATCTTGAACGCCGAGCACCCTGACGTGCTCGAGTTCATCCGCTGCAAGGTGGGCGAAGAGAAGAAGGCCCACGTGCTGATCGACGCCGGGTACGATCCCTCGTTCAACGGCGAGGCGTACTCGTCGGTGTTCTTCCAGAACTCCAACAACTCGGTGCGCGTCACCGACGAGTTCATGAAGTCCGTGCAGGAAGATCGCTCGTTCTCCACCAAGGCGGTGGTGGGCGGCGGCATCTGCGACACCTACCGGGCGCGCGACGTGTTCCGGGAGATCTCCCAGGCGGCGTGGCAGTGCGGCGACCCCGGCCTGCAGTTCGACACCACCGTCAACGGCTGGCACACCTCGGCGAACACGGCGCGCATCAACGCGAGCAACCCCTGCTCCGAGTACATGTTCCTCGACGACACCGC
>VFKJ01000123.1 GCA_009885595.1 Myxococcales bacterium
GGCTACGGGGTGGAGGCCGAAGTGTGGGCGGGCGCGGGCGCCAAGGCCGAGATCAACGGCGGCCTCGATAAGGACGGCAAGTTCAAGCTCGAGTTCTCGGTCGGCATCGCGGCGGGCGTCGGCTGCATGATGAAGTTCAACTTCGAGTTCGACACGAAGATCTTCGGCAAGGTGGCGGCGGACGTCATCGGCCTCGCAGGTGACATCCTCGGAGACGTCTTCGGTGCGGTCGCCGGCCTCTTCGATGGAGGCAGCGGCGAAGGGAAACACGCCGGACAGGCGATCTCAGCGGCCATCCGGAAGATCGCGCCCGTCCTGGGTGAGGCCGCCGCGAAGGCCGCGAAGAAGGAGTTCGACGCCGGAAACGCCGCTCCCACCAAGGCCCCCAGCCACGGCGCCGAGCGCGATCACGAGCCCGCTCCGAAGAAGGACACGTTCAGCGCAGAGAAGCACGGCACCCTGCTCAGAGGATCCCTGCCATGAACATCCAGCCGCTGCTGATTGAAGCCGAGCGCTACCTCACCGGGAAAGACGTCGACCGCGCCGCCGAGCTCTACGCGCGCGCCCAGGAGCAGTGTGGCGGCCGCTCACCGATGCCGCTCGTGGGGCTCTCGCGAATCGCGATCCTGATGCAGCGCTTCGACGACGCGCGGCAGCTGCTCACGGCCGTGCAGGCGCTCTTCCCGGACTGCGCCGAGGCGCTCACGCTCAGGGGCGTCATCGAGGAGGCCGACGGCAAGCTCGACGAAGCGGCGGAGCTCCACAGCCGCGCGCTCGCGCTCGACCCCACGCTCGCGCTCGCGCACGTGAACCTCGGTCGGATCTGGGCGCTGCTGCACCGCTGGGAGCTCTCCGCCGCCAGCTACACGCTCGCGATCCAGCACGGCGCGCACGACGTCGCGGTGATGGTGCAGCTGGGCACGGCCCTCTTTCGTGCGCGCCGCGCCCCTGAGGCGCTCAAGGTGCTCTCCCTGACGGTCCAGGCGCACCCGAAGCACCTCGACGCGATCCTCACCCTCGCCGACGTCCTCGTGGAGACGGGCGCGCTTCACCTCGCGGCAGAGCTGCTCGACAACGCCAGGCCGCGACTCCCGGACGAAGCCCTGATCGCCTCGCGCCGGGCCGCCATCGCGCTTCGCATGAAGGACCTCGACGCCGCGCGGCGCGAAGCCTGGCGGCACACCATGCTCTCCCCGAAGGACGAGGAGGCGTGGCTCTTCGCCGCCGTGATCGACACCATGCAGCTCAACTTCGGCAGCGCGGAGAGGGCGCTGCGCAAGGTGCTCCGGCTCAACCCGAAGAACGCGCGCGCGCACTACCACCTGGGCGGGCTCTTCGATGCGGTGAAGGACCAGGCCGCCGCGAAGAAGTCGTACCGCGCGGCGATCGCCTGCGATCCCCTCGCCTGGGAGCCACTGAACAACCTGGCCATCATGCTGCTCGAGGAAGGCAGCCCCGCATCGCTCACCGAGGCGCGAACCTTGCTCGACCGCGCCATCCGCCTGGGCACGAGGGGCGACGCGATCCTCATTCGCTATAACCTCGCGCTCGCCTGCTTCCGGCTGGGCGACCTGGTCGGGGCCCGCCGCGCAGCGCAGGAACTGCTCAAGCTCGCGCCGGTGGATCATCCGATGGCGACCGAGGCGCACCGCGTCCTCAAGATCGCCGCTTGATCAATCGACCCGCTCGTAGATCTTCGCGCGCGCGGCCCGGCGCAGCTCGAAGCGATGGCCGCGGTAGTCGAGGTGGCCTTCCTCGACGAGCGTGGCTTCCCGCTCGAGCTTTCCGCCTTCGAACAGCACCAGCCACCGAGGCGTGGAGCTCCCGAGGGTCTCGGCATAGCGCTCGTAACGACGGCGCAGCTGCTCATCGAACGGCCTTCCCGAGAAATAGCTGATCGGCAGATCATCGAACCCGCGTGGATCTTCGTCGACCACGAGCAGGCCCTCGGGGTGTTGCTGGAGCCAGCTCGTCGTCACCCTGAGCTGCGGCTCGAGCCGCGAGGTGGCCGCGATGGAACGCAGACTGAAGGACCAGCGTGAATCTGGCTCGTAGCAATACAGGCCCAGTCCGAGGCACCACGCAGCGGCGAGCCCGATGGCGGTCCAGGCGAGCCGCGGACGTTGGGCGGCGAGCGCTGCGCCGGCGAAGGGCAGCAGCAGCAAGAGCTCTTTCATCGTGAAGCGGGCCAGGGGGGCGAAGCTCGCCATCACCGCGCTGCGAAAGGTGTAGAGCACCGCGGGCACGACGATCAGGGCGACCAGCCACCGCACTTCGGGCTGATCCCGCCACGCCTTCCGGAGCGCCAGCAGTCCCGGGCCGGCGACCAGGGGGAACAGCGTGAGCGCAGCGGCGCCCGGCCAGAACAGGAGACAGATGAGGCGATAGGCGGCCTCGCCCCAATTCCCGGCCTCCGAGGGCCACCAGTCGCGATGAAATTGGTCGATGAAACGAATCGGGAAGAGCGCGTCACCCTGCCCCACCTGGTTCCCGATGAGCCACGTCACCGCGAAGATCGACGCGCCGGCGCCAAACGCGGCGGCCTCGAGCACACGCTTCGAACGCCACGCCTCGGTGAGCGCGAGGAGCGGGACCAGCAGCCACGAGTCGTAGCGGGTCGCGCAGGCGAGGTTGAGCAGCAGGGCCGCGGCCCACTTCCGCTCTGCGTCGAACAACGCCACCGCGCTCATGACGAGCAGCAGGTTCAACGCTTCGCTCGCCGACGTGGTCGAGCACTGCACGTGCAGCCCCCAGAAGGCGAACCCCAGCACCGCGAACGTGGCGGCCCGGGCGCCGAAGCGCCTGGTGGTGAGCAGGTAGAGGGGCCAGGCTGTGAGCGCGCCTGCGACCAGGCTGACGACCCGACCCGCGTGCAGGAGCGACGGCCAGACCCACTCCGCGAACGCCAACAGGTAGAGGTGAAGCGGCCCGAACTGCCTGGCGCCGTCGTCGAAGCTGGTCATCAAGTGTGGAGACGAGAGCCAGCGATGAGCCAGCCACGTCCTCGCGATCGCGTCACCGGCGAGGTTCTCGTTCACGAAGAACGCGAGCAGCCGCGGCAACAGCACCGCCAGCACCAACCAGCCCCCGCGTTTCATCCCTCGCGCCCGTTGTCCGCCAGCGCGCCCCGAAGCGAACGGAGCGCCGCGCGCACGTGCTCTGAGCGCTCCGCGGGGGAAGCCGTGCCGGAGGGGTGTGCCTCGTCAGCCGCGCCGGCCCGCTCGACGTGCGCGATGCGCTTGAGAATGCGGTCGTCGAGCACGGCGGCCTGGTGCTCCGAGCCGGTGCGCAGCGCGTGGCCCAGCTCGAGGTGAGCCCGGTACAGATCGAGCGCGTCCAGGAGCGCCAGATCTCCCACCTCGGTCAGCAGCCGCGTCGCCTCGGCCATGTCCTCCTCGGCCTCCCCGAGCTCACCCAGCAGGGCCATGGTGGCCGCGCGGATGCCCAGGGCCAGGCCGCAGTAGCGCACGTCACCCACCTCGCGCAGCACGTCGATCGCCTCGGGGAGCCGGCGCATGGCGTCGTCGTACTCACCGTACTGCAGGTGCAACGAGCCCAGCATGGCCAGCGCAATGCCTTCGAACCGGCGCGCGCCCACGTCTCGCAGAATCTCGAGGGCGCTCTCGTAGTGGGCCAGGGCCTGGCCTGGCTGCTCCAGCTCGGCGGCGAGATCTCCCAGGTTGATGTGGCTGATCCCTTCCGAGCGGCGACTCCCCAGCTCGCGGTGAATGCCCAGCGCGGCCTGGTAGTTGGCCCGCGCCGCCTTCAGCAGCCCCAGGGCCTGCTGGAGCACGCCGAGGTTCGCCAGCGTGATGCCCTCGTACCGGCGATCTCCGGCCGCGCGGTGAATCTCGAGCGCGCGGTTGTAGGTCTCGAGGGCCTCCTCTTCTTCGCCGAGCTCATGCTGCAGCACGCCGAGGTTGCTGACGGTGCGCCCCTCCATGCGCAGGTCGCCGACCCCCCGGAGGATCTCGAGGCCGCGGTTGAGGCTCTGTCGCGCTTCCTTCCGCTGCCCCTGCTGGCGCTCCACGGTGGCGAGCAGCATCGCGATTCGCCCACGCGTGCCCATGTCGCCCGCGGCTTCGGCGAGCTCGTCGGCGTCGAGCAGATCGTTTTGTGCGTCGACCGCCCGGCCCCGCGCCAGCCGCGCGCGGCTTCGCGCCTCGAGCGCGGCGATCCGGAGCGTGGGGTGTTCACCCAGCGACTCGACCACCGCGTCGAGCATGGTCAGGTGGACGCCAAATGGGCCGCGCATCGTGAGCAGGGGGTCGAGCGCCAGCACCGCGCTGAGCGCGGAAGCAGGGTCGCCACCCTCCATCGCGCGCTGAAACACCGCGTTGAGGTTCTCGCGCTCGAGATCGAGGTTGTCGAGCTGCGCCTTGCTGCTCTCGCCACCGGACGCGAGCCTCGAGCCCAGCTCGACGAAGTACCGGGTGTGCCGCTTCAGGACCTCGGCGTGCTCGGGGCGCAGCTCGAGCTTCTCGCGGGCGTACTCGCGAATGCTCTCGTACAGACCGAAGCGCGTCTGCCCTTCGTCACCGGTGGGAAAGTACGCGCGCACCAGGGACTTCGAACGAAGGGTCATCAGCGCGCCCAGCGCACCGCCCTCTTCTCCGGGCAACGAGACGACCGCATCGACGGCCTCGGCGGCGAACCCGCCGCGAAAGACCGAGAGCTGCGCCAGCGCCGAGGCTTCCGACGGTGAGAGGTTGTTCCAGGACCAGTCGATGGCGCCGCGCAGGGTGGCCTGGCGATCGACGGCGCCCTTCTGCACCAGCACGTCGAAGCGCCGCGGGAGCCGCTGCACGAGCTGGGCAGGGCTGACGACGGACATCCGCCCGGCGGCGAGCTCGATCGCGAGCGGCATTCCATCGAGCTGGCGGACGATCTCCGAGATCGCCACCAGCTCCGTCTCCGTCGGTTCCCAATTGGGCCGCACGCTCCGGGCGCGCTCGATGAACAGCTGCACGGCCTCGGCCGATCTCACGTCCCGCGTCTCCCGCGGCATGCGCAGCGGAGGCACTTCGAAGACGGTCTCGTCCTGCACCCGCAGCAGCTCGCGCGACGTGACGACGAAGCGGGCCTGGGGGGCCAGGGCCATCCAGGTGCCCAGGGTCGCGGCGGCCGCGCTGACCACCTGCTCGAAGTTGTCGAGGACCAGCAGCGTCTCGCCGCGCGCGAGGATCGCGTGGCCGAGTTGCTTGATCGGATCGTTGGGCATCAGGGGCACGCCGAGCGCACGCGCGACCGCGGCGCAAACACCGTCCTTGTCGGTCGCTTCCGTCAGATCGCAGAACCACACGCCGCCGCGGCGTCGCCCCTTCTCATTGACGGACTGAAAGTGGGTGATCAGCTGCGAGCCGAACTGGAGCGAGAGGCGCGTCTTGCCCGTACCGCCCGGCCCCAGCAGGGTGAGGAAGCGCGCGCCCTGGCGGAAGAGCTGGTGAAGATCGGCCAGCTCCGCCACGCGGCCGACGAAGCTCGTGGCCTGCGGGCCGATGTTGGTGGGGCGGCCGGCGACCTGCGTGAGGATCTGCTTGAGCTGCGAGAGCGCCTTCTCGTCGCTGGAGTCCTTGCTGTCGGACTCGGAGCTCCCCGGCCGCTGACGCACGGGGTTGGTCGCGCGGCTGGGCGACTCGGCGACGGTGGGCTTCTCGTTGCTCTCGAGCTGGGTGGAAGACGCCGAGACCTCGTCCTTCAGCTCGAAGCTGCCCGACACGTCGTCGAGTCCGGCCACGTCGTCGTACTCGTGCATCCACTTCGCGATGTCGGGGGGCGGCAGCCCGGCCAGCACGGTGGAGAGCGCCTCGCGGAAGGCCTCGGCGGTGGGGTAGCGGTCGCGGGCTTCCTTGCGGAGCGCCTTCATCACCACGCGTTCGACCGCCTCTGGCACGTCGTCCCGCAGCGACGACGGGGGCGGCACGCTGGCCTCGCGCACCAGCTTGAGCGTGACGGCGTCCGTCTTCCCGCGGAAGAGGTAGCGGGCGCAGATCATCTCCCAGAGCACGATGCCCAGGGCGAAGACGTCGGTGCGCGGGTCGACGGGCTTGGCGTTGGCCTGCTCCGGGGCCATGTACGGGAACTTGCCCTTGAGGATGCCGGTGCCGGTCTGCACCGACTTGTTCGCGGCCTTCGCCACCCCGAAGTCGATCAGCTTCACCTCGCCGTTTCGACCGATGAGGATGTTGTGCGGAGACACGTCGCGGTGCACCACGTGCAACGAGCGCCCCTGCGAGTCCGTGGCGGCGTGCGCGTGGGAGAGCCCCTTGGCGATCTCCACCGCGACCCCCAGCGCGACCTCGAGCGGAACGTGATGCCCCTGCTCGCGCGTGCGCTTGAGCAGCTCGCGAAGATCGTTGCCTGCCACCAACTCCATCGAGACGAACCAGGTGCCGTCGACCTCACCCAGCTCGTGGATGCGCGCGATGTTGGGGTGCACCAGGCGCGAGGCGATGCGGGTCTCGTCGAGGAACAGCCTCAGGAAGCGCGGGTTCTCGGTGAGGTGCGGGAGAATTCGCTTGAGCACGATCTCTTGATCGGCCCCGTCGGCGCGAGCGAGGAAAACCTCACCCATGCCGCCGGCCCCGAGGCGCTTGACGAGCGTGTAGCGACCAAACGGCTCTCCCATCGCTCGCGGAAGCTAGCGGGAAAACAGGGAATTCACGGGTTTTTTCAGCGACCGCAACTCTCCCTTCGGCCGTGCGACAATGTGAGGAACCATGCCCATCGATCCGAAGGTCCGAACTGGCGTGTCCCCTGTCCGTCTCCCCACGACGACGCCTGCAGCGGCGCCCGTCAAGCCGCAGGTGGCGACGACTCCGGCCACGGTGTCGACGGGTTTCAAGGCCACCAGCACCTTCGATTCGGGCCGCCCCATCGTGAAGCGCGACGGCGTTCCCGACGACAGCGTGGGTCGCCGCGTCAAGAACGGCGTCGCGGATGACGGCGTGGGTCGTAAGACCACCGGCGGCGTCGCAGATGATGGCGTGGGTCGCAAGACCACGGGCGGCGTGGCGGACGACGGCGTGGGTCGCAAGACCACGGGCGGCGGGGCGGACGACGGCGTGGGTCGCAAGATCACGGGCGGCGTGGCGGACGACGGCGTGGGGCGCAGCCTACTGTA
>VFKJ01001250.1 GCA_009885595.1 Myxococcales bacterium
ATCCTCAGGTTCTACGACGCTGGCGGCGCCCGCCAACTCGCTGCCTCGCCGCAGTAATCGATCACTTGATGGCGAGACCACCTTCAGGCGATCGCGCGTCAGCGGAAGTGATCGATTACTGCGGCGACGCAGCGAGTTGGCGGGCGCCGCCAGCGTCGTAGAACCTGAGGATCTTCGACCAGACCTCTTTCGCAGCCCGCTCGCCGATCACCAAGTCCATGTGGCCGTACTCACCTTTGCTCCCGTTCGCGCGGGTGATGAGCAGCCACTCCTTCGGCCCCCCGAGGGCGCGGTAGCCGTCTTTCACCGAGGGCACCATCGCGATGCGGTCGAGCCGCCCCGCGACCACGATCACCGGCGTGGTGATCTTCGCCATGTCGGCGCGCAGATCGATCTTCCCGTCGGCCGTCTGGAAGCGGCCGCTCTGCATCATCGTCATCAACTGCAGCGCCGCTCCGCCCGCGACCGGCGCGGTGCCGTAGACCATCAGCCGCCGCCAGGTCTCGAGGTCAGTGCTCTGCGGGTTGTAGAACATGCGCTGGAACGGGCCATCCTCCACCACGCCCTGGAACGGCGAGGCGAGCCACGCGCCCGCGCTGCTGGGGATCATCCACTGCGGCGTCACCAGGACTGGCCCCAGCGTCGTCAGCACCGACTCGATGCCCGTGCCCCAGTCGAGCCGAGTGGGCGTGCCCAGCGTCGCCCCCGCGTGGATGCCCTTCCCGCCCTGCGACAGGTACGCGTACAGCACCATGCCGCCCATCGAGTGGCCGGCGTAGTCGATCGCGTCGGCGCCGCTGAGCTTCTTCACGTACTCGACGACCGCGGGCAGATCGTGCTGCCAGTAGTCGTCGAAGTAGATGGGCCCGGCGCGGTTCTTCGCGGCGTCGATGCTGTCGCTCTCGCCGGTGCCGCGCAGCGACATGGTCCACGCCTCGCGCCCGTGCGACGCGAACCACCGCGCCATCGAGTGTTGCTCGTCGAGGTCCATGTTCCGGCCGTTCGCCGAGATGCCGTGGCACAGCACCACCGGCAGTCCCTTCGGTTCCCCGACCGCCTGGTAGCGGGTGAGCGAGATCTCCCAGCCGTCGTCCGTCTTCGCCCGATGCGCTTCGGCTTCCTTCGGCAGAGGAATCGGCCGAAGCGCCGCACAGCTCGTCAGCAACGCCAGCAGCAGCCAGCGGTTCATGGCGCCCCCAGGTAGCGCTCGATCGCCGGATACACGGAGGCAGCCGAGCGCCGCCCCAGCAGCAGGGACACGTGCGCGAAGTCGTCACCTTCCACCACGCGGCTGAACATCTGAACCTGCACCTTCCCTTTCGTGAGCCCGCGCAGGGGAACGCAGCTCTCCGACGGAGTGAAGCCGTCCGCGAGGCCCAGGAGCAAGAGGGTCGGTCGATCTGAGTCCCTCAGGCGTGACACCACGGTGGTGCCGTCGTCGAGCGGCAGATCCCCGGTCTGCATCCAGGTGAGCAGCTCACTCGACACGCCCCAGGAGAGATCGCGCGTCGAGCCCGCGAGGCCACGCAGCACCCCGGGGTCGATCTCAGCGCCCATCGCGAAGAGCTGCTCGAACATCCCAAAGCCCTCGGGAGACGAGGCGAGCGAGCTGAAGCGCCCACCCGTGCTCAGGAACGCCCGAGCCAGCTCCGTCGGCTCTTCGGGAACCACGGGCGTGCTCAAGGCCACCACCCGCCGCACGGCGAGCTCGCGAGTGGTCGCCGCGATCGCCAACGTGCCGATGAAGCCCTGCGCGACCAGATCGATCGGCCCCGGGCGATCTGCCGCGATGGCTTTGGCGATCGCCGGCAGGTCGAGGTGAATGACCGTGCGCAGCGAGTGCCCTGAATCAGACGCGCCCTGCCCTCGCAGCTCAGCGACGTAGACCACGCGCCCCTTGGCAGCCAACCAGCGCGCCAGCCCGGCACCCTTGAAATCAAAGAGAGGACGGCCAAAGCCGACGTCCGCGAGCATCAGCACCGGGGGCGCCCCCAAGCCGTCGCCCGGAGGCAGGAACCGATGCAGCGCCAACGCCGCGCCATCGACGGTGATCACCTTGCGGTGAGAGATCCGCAAGTCTGCGGGCGAGGCGCACAGCATGATGGCCAGCACCGCGGAGATCACAGCTCGACGATCCCCGCCTTGAGCGCCATCACCACCGCGTCGACGTGCGAGTTGACGCCCATCTTCCGGTAGATGTGGCTCAGGTGGGTGCGCACGGTGCGGCGCTCGAGCTCCATCACCCGCCCCACCTCGGCGTTCGACAAACCCTTGGCCACGAACTTGAGCACGTCGAATTCGAGCGGCGTCAGGCCCCAGGTGTTCTGCGGCTGCGCCTGTTTCGCCTGCACCGACTGGAAGTAGTTCCAGAACCGCTTGGCGATGATGGCCTCGAGCACCGTACCGCCGGCCATCACGTCGTGAATTCCCGAGCGGATCTTGTCCGGCCCCACGCGCTTCACCAGGTAGCCCGAGGCGCCCGCCTGCATCGCCTCGTAGACCTTCTGCTCGTCATCGAACGAGGTGAGGATCAGCACCTCGATCGACGGCGCGCGGCGCTTGAGCCGCTTGGTCACCTCGATGCCGTCGATGCCCGGCAGCTCGAGGTCGAGCAGCACCAGGTCAGGGACGAGCTTGACCATCTGCTCCACGCCGTCTTCGCCTTCCTGCGCGGTCCCCACCACCTCGAGCTCGGGAAACAGCGCGAGCACCTTGAGCAGGTTCTTCAGCAGCTGCGGCTGATCTTCGACGACGAAGATGCGGGTCTTCTCGAGCGTGTGCGTGCTCATCTGGTCTTGAACACCGGTGTGATTTTCACGAGCTTCCCCGCTTCGATCCGAACCGTCGAGACGTCTTCCTGCCTCGACTTCACGTCGACGACCTTCACCTTGTGCGAGCCGACCCCGACCGGCAGCTTCGTGGCGTTGACGCACACCCGCTTGCCGTCGACCTCCACGCGCACCGAGGTGCTGGCGCCGATGGTGAGGTAGCCCACCTTCCCGCTCGGGGTGGTGTCGTAGCAGTCGGGGTTCTTCTTCACGGTCACGACCGGCGGTGGATCCTTCTTCACCACGGGATCAGGAGTCGGATCCTTCTTCACGCCGGGATCGGGATTGAACGCCTTGTCCGGGTGCAGCTTGTCGAAGTCCGCGAGCTTGAGGGGCTTGCCCACCGGCGGCAGCGGCTTGTTGTCCGGCGCCACCGCGCGCTCGATGGGATCGGGCAGGTAGCTCAGCAGCGCGCCCTTCGGGTCGTTCTGCGACTTGAACCACGCGTACATGGTCCCCGTGACGGTGCCCATCAGCGCCACCGCCCCCAGGAAGCTCACGATGCGCACCGTTCTGCGGCCGCGCGTCTGCATCTCTGCGAGCGGGATCCCCGGGTCGACGTGCACGCGCCCGGGAATGGCGAAGGTCATCAGCGTCTTGGCCACTCTCTCGCGCGGCGCAGGCCTGGGCGCCGGCTTTTCCTGACCCGGCACCTCGGCGAAGTCTTCCTGCACGCGCACGCGGCCCTTGAGCGGATCCACCGGAGCCTGCGGGGTCGGCCCTGCCTGTGCCGCGGTCGGGGCTACCGGCGCGGGCGGGGCTTCCCAGTCGGAGACCGCCCGCTTCGCCACCGCCTGCACCTCGGGCTGCGTCTTGAGCTCGACCTGGGTCTGCGCAGGCGGCGGAAGCTCACCGGTGAACACCGGCAACCCGTCGCTGGTGGGCGTGCGATCGTCGACCGCGCCGCCAGAGAACGACCGCCGCTCATCGGCTTCGACGGGCTCGGCCTCCACCGCGCCGATGCCGGCGAGGTCGGTGAGCTCGAACGGCCGATCGATCGGCACCGGCCCTGAGCTCGACACCTGCACCTCGTTGGGGAAGAGCTCGCCCACGAACTTCTTCAGGTCTTCCCGGCCCGGCATGCCGCCGCTCACGGAGAGGAACTCGCGAACGCCCGCGGCGAACTCCGCGCAGGACTTGTGGCGGCGACCGGGCGAGGTCTCCAGCGCGCGCATGATGATCGGATCGATCCGCGAGTGGAGCCTGCGCACCAGCCGCGAGGGAGGCGGCAGGCGCTCGGCGCGGGTGCTGACGCTGGCGTTCCCGGTGGAGGCCTCGTGCAGCGTGAGCAGCTCGTAGGTGATCGCCCCCAGCGCGTAGAGATCTCCGGCGATGGTCGGCTTGTCCCCGCCGCCCTGCTCCGGGGCCCGGTAGCTGTCGCGGCCGCGCGCCCCCAGGCTCTTCATGAGCACCGGAGAGGCCTGCAGGGCCGAGAGCGCGCCGAAGTCGGCCACCGACACCCGGCCGTCGACGCCCAGCAAGATGTTCCCCGGCGTGAGCGCGCTGTGCACCACCCCCGCCTCGTGCGCCGCCCCGACCGCGTCGAGCAGCTCGATGGCGAGCGCCAGCGCCACCGCGGGCGGCAGCATCACCTCGCGGGTGTTGAGCCGCTGCAGCGCGAGCCCCAGGGTGTACTTCCCCGCGTCCTCCCGCACGATCGCGAGGTGGCCGTCGATCATCCCCACGTCGAGCACGCGCGCCACGCCCGGGTGGGTGATGCCCTGCAGCTGCCGCGTGATGTCCGCCACCACCTTCGCGTAGGCCGCGTCAGAGGTCTTGAGGTGGAAGAGCTTGAGGACCACGCTCTCGGCGGCCTCGACGCGCTCGCCGCGGAACAGATCCGCGAGCTGGCTCTGCTCCAGTCGCCCGGTCAGCCGATACACGACTTGAGGTTATAGCTGGCTCGGCGCCGTCCACGGGCGGCATTCCTGACCGGTCACTGCGCGGAAAGCGTGTAGCTCGAGAGGACCCCGTAATAGGAATCGGTCTGCACGGTCAGGAGGTAGGTGCCTGTCACCGTGGGCGAGAAGGTCGTGCCGTAGCCCCCGTAGACGTTGGCCACGTAGAGCCCGGTCGGCGAGGTCACGCTCAGCCGGCTGCCGCTGGAGATGTTCACCGTCACCGGGACCCCCTGTGTCAGCGAGAGGCTGAACACGTCGGTGTCGCCGACGTAGTTGATGGCGCCGTTGATCGGCGTCCCCCGGGTGATCGCGGTGGTGGTCGTGAAGTCGTCGCTGCTGCGCGTGGCCCGCACGGTGAACGAGGCAGCGGTGGTCCCGTAGCCGTTGCCGCGCACCTGCACCAGGTACACGCCGGCGGTGGTGGCGAGGAAGCCGGTGCTCGACGAGACCGCCGAGCTCGACTGCATCACCGTTCCGCCCGCGGGCGTGCTGACCGTCAGCGCGCACGCCGAGCCCGACACGACCACGCAGCTCACTGCTACGATGTCGCCCGCGGCCGCCGTCACCGAGAAGACGTCCACGTCGCTGGGGATCTCCAGCACGCCACCCGTCGGCAGCGCGTCGATGACGAGCGGCGTCGCGTCAGCCCTGGTGTCGCCATGATCATCCGCGCCGAGATCGGTGGTGCTCACCGAGTAGCGCGCGCTCTCGCTGCTCGATGACACCCGCACGAAGAACGTGGTGAGGGTCGCCGGCGGCTTGAACGAGGCCGAATTGCCGTAGTTGTTGGCCAGGGGGTTCCCCGCCGCGTCGAACACCGCGATGGTGCAACTGCCCCCGGTCGGCGTGCAGGTCGCCTTGTGGTGGTGCCCGGCGACCGCCGTCACCGAGAAGAAGTCGAGATCGCCCTGAAACTGAATGTCGCCCGCCGCCGAGGTGTCGATCGGCAACGCGGTCGCGCCCGTCGAGGTGTTGGAGTGGTCGTCGACGCCACGGTCCACCACCATCACCGAGTACGAGAGCGAGGTGCTCGAATAGTAGCCGCTCGCCAGGACGTAGAAGGTGCCGCCCGAAGCCGCCAGGAATGAGGTGGTGCTGCCGGAATAGTAGCCCGTGGAAACCAGCGCGTTCGCCGAGTCGCGCACCTCGGCGCGCACCGAGGAGTTGCCGAGCGTCACGGCATAGATGTGCCCCGCGACGCCGCTGAACGAGAACACGTCGATGTCGCTCTGGAAGGCGAGCACCCCGCTCGTCGCGGTTCCGAGGGTCAGCGGCGTCGCCGTCGCGGCCGTGCCTCCGTGATCCTCCGCGCCCTGGTCCGTCACCGTCAGCGTGTAGGGCCCCAGCACGCTCGAATAGGAACCTCCGCTGACCTCCACGATCCAGCGCCCGGCCGTCGCGGCGAGGAACCCGCCCCCGCTCGGCACCACCACCCCCGAAGGATCCTTCACCTGGAACGAACAGGTGCCGGACGTGCGAGCACACGAGACGGCGTACACGTGCCCGGCGATGGGCGTGAAGGCGAACGCGTCGACGTCGGCCGTGTACTGCACGCTGCCGCCGATCGGCGTACCCACCGTGAGGGCCGTCGCACCCGCCGAAGTTCCCGCGTGATCGTCGGTGCCCTGGTCGGTCACGGTCAGCGAGTACCGTTGCAGATCGCCGTTCGAGCTGTAGCCACCCCGCAGCACCTGCGCCCGGTAAGTCCCCGTGGTGGCTACCAGCGCTCCCGCCAGGCCGTCGCCCTCGCCCAGCATCGCGCCGGTGGAGTCGAGCACCCGCACCCGGAGCGTGGTCGCGCCGGTGCCCGTCACCGTCGCGGCGGCCTGGAAGATGTGGCCCGCCGTGGCCGTGAAGGAGAAGGTGTCGATGTCGGTCGACAGCTCCAGCCGCCCTGCGATCGGCGTCCCCACGGCGAGGGGCGTGGCCGCGGTCACCGTGTCACTGTGATCGTCGAAACCCAGATCTTCGACCGCGACCGAGTAGGTCAGGGCAGTCGAGCCGTACGAGCTCGAAAGACGCACGGACGCGGGGAGCGACCCGGCCGCCTTCCACACCAGCCCCGTGACCCCGTAGCTGTAGCCGAGGTTGATGACCTGCCCGCTGGCCAGCAGCACCACGGCCGAGGGCGTGAAGCCCTGCGCCTGCCAGCGCAGCCGATAGAGCCTGTCCGCCATTTGCTCGACCCTGAAGCTGTCGGTGTCCTGGTTGCGCTCGATGCGCCCGCTGATCGCCACGTCATCGGTCGCCAGCGGCGTCCCGAAGGCGGGATCGTCCGAGTGGTCGTCGGGCCCGAGGTCTTCCATGAGGAGCTGAAAGTCGCCCTGCGCCCGCGGGTTGCGCCCGCGCGCGGTGAGCGACAACGACTCCACCGTGGGCGTGGTGAAGGTGGTGGCCTCGCCGGCGCTGAGCAGGCGCGTGCCGCCATCGGGGCGCGCCACCTCGATCTGAAGGTCGGGGCGCGCGGGGCCGCCATCGAGCATCGAGAGCCTCACCGCAGTCAGCGGCGGTGACTCGAGCCACACCACGTCGAGATCGCCCGCGTACTGCACCGCGCCCGAGAAGGCGCCGGCGCCCGGGACCAGGGTGAGGGCGCCGGCCGTGGTGTTGGCGTAATCGTCGACGCCGAAGTCGCTGTAGCGAATCGTGTACGAGCCCGTGGCGGTGGCCCGAACGCTCCGCACCCGAAGCATCACGCTCTGCCCGGCCGGCGCCACGAAGGTCACCTCTGCCTGCGGCAGCGCGCGGTTGTCCGAGGCGAGCAGCGTCAGGCCGGCGTGATCGAACACCTCGAGCAGCAGCGGCAGCGAGGTCGAGCTCGCGGTGACGGTGAAGAGGTGGCCCGGGGTGATGCCCAGCTCGTGCCAGTCGTGATCGCCGGCAGGCTCGAGCGTGCGGAACTCGTCGAGCGCGATCGACAGGGGCCTGGCCAGCGTGGGGCACTCGTCGGGCTCGGCCGCGTCGCCGTCGAGGTGCTGGGCGGCGCAGTTCCACAGGGGCGCCGCGGAACAACCATCGCCCTCGGGCGCATAGCCGGGATCGCAGCGGCAGCTCGCGGTGCCGCTCGTCAGCTCACAGGTGGCGCGCCGGGGCTGGGTGCAGGGGTTTGGCAGGCACGCGGTGCGCAGCACGCACGAGCCGTTCACCTCGACGCGCGTGGCCGGGCACACGCAGCTGACCCGGCCGGAGGTCACCTGGCACAACGAGTTCGTCAGGCTGGCGCAGGGGTTCGAGGCGCAGAGATCCACCGGGGGAATCGCGGCGCAGCTGAGCCCCTGAGGGGCGTAGCCCGCGGCGCACAGGCACGCGGGCGCGCCATCGACCACCACGCAGCGGCCTTCTCCGCACGTGACCGCCCCACATGGGTCGATGGGCGGCGGTGCGATCTGAGGTCCACAACCGAACATCACCACGGCCACCACCGCACCCAGTCGGTTCATGGGGGCCAGCGTTTCAGCAGCGCCTTCCTCGCGCAATGGCGCAGGTCAACGTCGGCGGCTGGCCTTGAGCGGCGCCACCACGTCGAAGGAGAAGCCGCAATACAGGCACACCTTCTCGCGCTGGCCCTTCGGCACTTCGCCAAAGCAGCTGGGGCAGCGGGGCCGCTGCGGCCCTTTCGGAGAGGGATCGGGCTTGACCTTCGCCGCCAGCGCCACCTTCTTGAGCTTCTGCTCGAGCCAACGCACCCGGGCCTCGAGCTCGGTCACCCGCACCCGAAGCTCCCGCCCCTCGTCGTCGTTGCTGCGACGCGCTGCCATCGTGGGTAGAAATGTGTCACGCGCTGTTGGCGAAAGGAAAAACTTGGACTCGATTCACGGCAGCTTCCGCACCCCGCTCGATCGCCAGCCCGCCGTCGCCGCGGAGCTCAGGGCCAGGGAGCTGCTCTCAGACGAGGAGCTCAAGCGCATCCTCGCGCAGGGCCCCCTGAACGAGACGCCCTTGCCGCGCCAGGTGTTCGTCAACCGCAACCTGCACATGGGCAAGGTCGAGCTGATCGGCTTCGACATGGACTACACGCTGGCGATCTACCACCTGCGCCGGCTCGAGCAGCTCTCGTACGATCTCACCGTCGACCGGCTGATCGCCAACTGCGGCTACCCCGAGGAGCTCCGCAAGGTCCCCTACGATCACAGCTTCGTCTTGCGCGGCGTGTTCGTCGACAAGGTGCGCGGCAACCTGCTGAAGATCGATCGCTTCGGCTACGTGGGGCGCGCGTATCACGGCCGGCAGAACCTGCCCGACGAGGAGATCCAGCGGCTGTACCGCAACGAGCGCATTCGCATGAAGAGCACCGACTACGCGTGGATCGACACGCTCTTCGCGCTGCCCGAGGCGTGCCTGCTGGCGGGCATCATCGATCTCTACGAGACGAAGCTTCACCAACCGCTCGACTACCGGAAGCTCTACGACGACATCCGCGAGGCGATCGACACCGTCCACCGCGACAACTCGCTCAAGAAGATCATCCGCGCCGACATCAGCCGCTACATCTTCAAGGACGAAGAGCTCGGCCCCGCGCTGCACAAGCTGCGCTCGGGCGGCAAGAAGCTCTTCGTGCTCACCAACTCGTTGTGGGACTACACCAACGCGGTGATGGCGTACCTGCTCGACGGCGTGCTCCCGGAGTACCCGAGCTGGCGCAACTACTTCGACTTCATCGTCACCGGCGGCAGCAAGCCGGGCTTCTTCAGCGAGCAGCGGCCCTTCCTCTCCATCGACCCGGCCAGCCAGGACAACAAGGTGCTGGGCGAGGCCGAGGGGCTCGAGCGGGGGAAGATCTACCAGGGCGGCAACCTCGCCGACTTCGAGCGCTTCACCGGCTACGCGGGCGAAGCGGTGCTCTACGTCGGCGATCACATCTACGGCGACATCCTCAAGTCGAAGAAGACCTCGATGTGGCGCACCTGCATGATCGTGCAGGAGATCGAGGACGAGCTCGACTACCTCGAGTCGCGCCGCGCCGAGGTCGATCGGCTGCAGGGCGTGGAGCAGCTCCAGGCCCGCCTCGACGACGAGATCGCGCCCCGCAAGGCCCAGCTCAACCAGATCGAGCGCAGGCTGGAGAAAGAGCACCCCGCCCCTCAGCTCGCCGCGGAGCTGGAGGCCAACTTCAAGTCCGTGAAGGCCGAGCTCGATCGCCTGCGTCGCGCGATGCGCGAGTGCACCGAGATCGCGAAGATCCTCGAGGCGGACATCGAGAAGGGGTTCAACCCGTTCTGGGGCCTGCACTTCAAGGAAGGGAACGAAAACTCGCGCTTCGGCGAGCAGGTGGAGCAGTACGCCTGCCTCTACACCTCGCGGGTGTCGAACTTCGTCTTCTACTCGCCGCTGCACTACTTCCGCAGCCAGCGCGAGCTGATGCCGCACGAGAACGCCACCAGCTTCCGGCTCGCGTCGCTGGGCAGCGAAGGCCTGCCCAAGGGCGCCAACCGCGCCGCCGACATTCCCTAGGCCGTCGAGGGCGCCACCCGCGCCCACACCAGCGGCTTGAAGCGGCTCAGCTTGAGCTCCGTGAGCCCGAGCCGCGTCAGCTCGTTCCCATGGCGGCCGCCCTTCACCACCACCCACCGGCGAGCCACGCGGCGGGCTTCAGCCAGCGTCACCTCATCGAGCGGCTCGTGCAGCGCATACCTGCGCAGCATGTGAAAGGCGGGCGTCGAGCGCTTCGGCAGATCGAACATCGGATCGAAGATCACGCAGTCGAGGCTGTGAGACTCGAGGGTCTCGAGCACCTCGAGCACGTGGCCGTGCCTCACCTCGATGAGCGCGCTGTCCTCGAACGGCGGCGTCTTCAGCCCCTCGCTGGCGAGCGCATAGAGCGGCAACGAGGCCTCCACGCCGATGACCCGCCCCGACGGCCCCACCACCTTCGCGCAGACCAGCGCGTCTGAGCCGAGCCCCAGGGTGCCGTCGAGCACCGAGTCACCGGCCTTCAGCTCGCACAGCCGCGCCAGCACGTCTTGAGGCTGCCCAGGCATGCCGAGCCGCTTGATGCGCAGGGCCCCCATCCCCGGAGAGAAAGCGAGGGAGTCCTGGGCGTCGTGCAGCTTCCACCCTTCCCCGGTGAGCACCAGCAGCGCGTCCGCCACGGTGCCCAGGGTCTCCTCGAGGGGCGTGCGCCGCGGGCGCTCGAGGAACGGCAGCCCCCACGCCTGGGCCTTCTCGCGCGCGCGAACGAGGTAGCGGCCGGTCTGCTTCGCGGTGACCGTCACCGCGAGGGGAAAGGTCACTTTCCCAGCTCCGCCGCCACGCTGCGCACCAGGTCGTACGCGGCGTCGTCGGCGGGCTGAAAGCCGTTCAAGTTGAGCGGCCCCAAGATCTCCCGGCCGAGGCGATCTCGCGCGGACAGCGGCATCAACGAGGCCGTGATGGCGTCGCTCACCTCTTTGGGCAGATCGGGCCGCACGCACAAGATGTCCCGCGGGGTGCGCGGCGTCTTGGCGATCACCCGGAAGGTGAGCGGGTCGATGCCCTTCGAGCGGCGCAGCGCGGAGAAGGAGCCCTGGTACGTGGCGCCCGCGTCGACCCGGCCCTCCATCACCGCCAGCAGCACGGCCTCGTGGTTGCCCAGGTACTCGGTCTTGCCCAGGTCGCGCGAGAGATCGAACCCCTTGTCCTTGAGCAGCTTCCTGGCCATCAGCGAGCCCGAGGTCGACATCGGGTCGACGAAGCCGAAGCTGGCGCCCTTGAGGTCCTCCACGGTGCGCCGCGGGCTGTCGTCGCGCACGAAGATGTAGCCAGACGCGGTCGCAGAGCCGTCGGTGATGGTCTGCAGCAGGCAGCGCAGCTTCATCCGGCTGGTGGCCTCGGCGTACGCGAGCGGGCTGAGCTCCACCAGATCGAACTCCCCGCGCTGCAGCCGGTCGATGGAGTCGCCGTAGCTGTCGCCCACCGTCACCTCCACCGGCACGCCCAGGGTGGTGGAGAGCCGAGCGGCCAACCGCTGGTGCGCGGCCACCATCGTCTCCGCCGAGAGGAACGGCACCAGCCCAAAGCGCAACTTCGTGAAGCCCGGGGGCGGCGTGAACACCACGGGCGCTGGGGTCAGCCTGCGCGGCTGGGGCGTCTGCACCGCCTCGGGCTCGGTGCAGGACACCAGCAGCAGCGCGAGCAGGAGCCCCCTCACGCGACCGCCCCCCGCGAGCCGATCACCCGGTTCCGGCCCTGGCGCTTGGCGACGTACATCGCCTGGTCGGCGGCCACGAGCACCTGCTCACCAGCCTTGCCGTCGTCGGGGTACGTGCCGACGCCGATGCTCACGGTGACGCGCGTGGGCCAGGCCGTGGTGCCGTCGTTGATCTTCGTCTCCACCGCCTGGCGCATGCGCTCGGCCACCTGCATCGCCTCGGTCTTGCTGGTCTCGGGCAGCAGCACCGCGAACTCTTCGCCGCCGTAGCGCGCGATCAGATCGGTCTGCCGCAGATCGGCAGAGAGCACCTCGGCGAGCCTGCGCAGCAGCTCATCGCCCGCGGGGTGGCCCATGGCGTCGTTCACCTTCTTGAAGAAGTCGACGTCGACCATCAGCACGCCCATCGGCCGCTTGTGGCGCTCGGAGCGGACGATCTCCGCCTGCAGCTGTTCCTGGAAGCGGCGGTGGTTGAACACGCCGGTGAGGCCATCGGTGACCGCCAGCCGCTCCAGCCGGGCGTTGGCTTCCTGCAGCTCGCGGGTGCGCTCGGCGACCGAGCGCTCGAGGTTCTCCCGCTCGTGCTGCAGCGCCGACGCCATGCGGTTGATGATGTTGGTGAGCTCGCCCAGCTCGGAGCCGCGCAGCGGCGGCACCCGGGTCGCCAGGTGGCCTTCGCCCATGCGCCGCACCGCGGTCTGCAGCGTGCGCACCGGCCGCACCACCAGCCGATCGAGCCCGAGGAAGAGAATGGTGCCCAGAATGAGGAAGAGCACCACCGAGGTGATCGCCAGCCGCAGGCGCGTCCGCGCGAGGTGGGCCCCCAGCCGGTCCAGCGAATAGGTGGCGGTGACCGTGCCCCAGCGGATGCCGGACATTGCCGGCACCGAGATGCGCAAGGTGTCGCCGCTGCGCTCCCAGGTCACGCCTTCGACCTGGGTGGCGTTCTGGCTGAAGGCGTCGGGGGCGATGGTGTTGAAGCGCTCGGGCTCGGAGTGCGCGAGCACGCGGCCTTGATCGTCGAGCACCGCGAGCTCCGTCAGATCGCGCTCTCGCTTCGAGGTCGACAGCTGCGCGATCAGGGTGTCGAGCCCGCTCAGATCGTTCTGCGCGATGTTGACGGCGACGGTCACGCCGATCGACTGCAGCACCTTCTCGTTGCGCTGCCGGAAGTCTGCGATCGACTCGCGCTGTTCCCTGCGGACCTCGAGCACCGTGCCAAAGGCGAGCGCCAGCGCCACGATGCCGGGAACCAGCAGCACCAGCTGTCCTCGGATGCCCATCCGCCCCCGATGTTCGCACTTCCCCCCTCGGAAGGGGTCGAATTCATCCCTCGGCCGCTCGGGGCTTCGCGGCGAGCATCTGCCCCACCGTGACCGTCTGATTCCGGCCGTGGCGCTTGGCGAAATACAGACACTGATCCGCCAGGTCGATCAGCTGGTGCTTCTCGGCGCCGACGTCGGGAAAGGTGGCGACGCCCAGCGAGAGGGTGACCTTCAGGGGGCCCTGCTCGGTCTGGAAGACTTCCTTGAGCAGCCGCTCGCGGATGCGCTCGGCGATCACGTGGGCGCCCTTCACGTCGGTCTCCGGCATGATGATCGCGAACTCCTCGCCGCCGTAGCGGGCCACGAAGTCGGTGTCGCGCGCCTGCTCCTTGAGGATCTTCGCCACGCCCTTGAGCACCTGGTCGCCCATCGGGTGGCCGTAGGTGTCGTTGACCGACTTGAAGTGATCGATGTCCGTGAGGATGAAGGACAGCTTGCGCGAGTAGCGGCGCGCGGTGGCCAGCTGCTCGTCGAAGCGGCTCTGGAAGGTGCGGTGGTTGAGCAGCCCGGTGAGGCCGTCGGTGGTGGCCATCTTCTCCATCGCCTCGAACAGCTGGGCGCGGAGCACCGCCTGCGCCGCCTGGATGGCGATCACCTCGAGCATGCGCAGCTCGTCGCTGTCGAAGGCGGCCTTCTTGCGCGAGCCGGTGACCAGGGTGCCCAAGATTCGATCGCCCGCCACCAGGGGGAAGATCTTGAGCGACTGCAGCCCGCGGATCTGGGTGTCGTCGTCGAAGATGATCTGCCGATCCATCGCGCCGGCGTCGCGGCCCGGCAGGGGGGCGCCGTAGCGCACCACGTTGGCCACCAGCCCGTTGTTGTCGGGGAAGGTCTGGCCCTCGAGCGCGCGGCCCGCCGAGGTCACGCCGGTCATCCGCATGATCCGGTGCGCGCGCGCGCCGTTCTGTTCCGAGACCAGCGTCACCGCGCAGAACTCGAGCGGGGCGACCTGGCGCGCGCTCTCCAGCACGGCGAGGAACACCTGCTCGGGAGAACCGGCGCGGTTGAGCTCTTCGATGGCGCGGAAGAACCGGTCCTTTTCGTCGCGGGACCGGCGAATGTAGCCCATCACCCGCTCCACCTCGATCGCGCGCAGGACCTCGCCGGCGATCACCTGCAGCAGGTGTTCGTCCTGCTCGGAGAACGGCTTGTTCTCGAGGCGGTCGGCCACCAGCACGCCTCGCACCAGCCCGCCGCCCTCGACGATCGGCACCGCGAGCAAGGCGCAAAGATCCGGCCCCCCGCTCTCGTAGTGCGTCACGCCCTTGAGACCCGAGGCAGAGTTCATCCGCACCGGCACCCCGCGCTTGAGCAGCGCCCCGAAGATGCCCTCGCCCGCCGCGAAGCGTTCGCGCTGAATCTGCTCTGAGACCGACCGGCAGTCGTGCAGCTTGAGCGAACGATCGTCGCTGGTGAGCAGGAAGACCGCGACCGAGTGGGTCTGCAGCGACGTCTCCGCTACCTCGAGCGCGCTGCCCGTCGCGCCTTCGATCTCCTTCACCGCGGCGACCAGCCACTTCTCCTGGTCCTTCACGCCGGGCAGGCTGTCGTTCGCGCCGCCGGAGACGAGGCGGAAGGTGCGCGCGCGCTCCTCGATGTCTTTGATCTTGTTCTTCACCGCGTCCTGCTCGGCGCGGCGGGCGACCGCGAGGCGGGCCGAGAGCACCAGGTGGTACAGCCCGGCGAAGAGGCAGAGGAACACCGCGCGCCCCAGGAACACGCCCCACCGCTCCGGCAAGGTGAGCAGCGCGTCGAAGAGCACCGCGGTGCCGAGCAACGTCGCCGCCGCGGGCCTCGCGAGGAACGTCACCAGGAAGGCCATCAGCAGGTAGACGATCGGAAAGAGCAGCTCGCCGCCCAGCGCCACGCCGAGGAAGGCGGTCGCCAGCAGCGAACCGCCGAACTCGAGCTCGTCGCGCAGCACCAACGACGCGCCCGTCACCGAGCGCCGCACCCGGCGAATGCTGGCGAGCGCTCCGCCCAGCAGCAGCAGGCTGGCCGCCGCGCCGTCGGCCCAGGTGAGCGCGCCCACCGAACGGAAGCGCCCGCGCGCGAGGAAGGCGAAGATCAACAGCACCGCCGCCGAAGGCACCAGGCGCACCACCTGCTGGGCCCACTTGCCGGGCGTGAAGGAAATGGAGCGACCGTGACGAAGCCTTGGAATCGACTGATCGGGCGTCATGGGTTCTCCAGGTTGAAGACGATCTCGCCTGCGCGCACGAGGCCCAGCTGCTCGCGGGCCGCGCGCTCGATCGCCGCCGGCTCGGTGCGAACACGCTGCACCTCACGCTTGAGCCGCGCGTTGTCCGCCGTCAGCCGCGCGTTCTTCTCTTCCAGCGCATGAAGATCGCGCTTGAGCCGCGCGTAGCGCCGAAACCCACCCTCGGCAGACAGCGATCCGACGGCGAGCATGAAGGCGATCGCGACGGCTCCCCACACGACTTGTCGACGGCGATCCATTCGCGGCCAAAGTACCAGCGGCGATCGACCCGGCAAGAAAACCGCTACAGGTTGCAACCTGCCGGAAGTATCCGACATGTCTGGCGAAATGGGTGCGAACGGGGGAGCATCACCCCGCTCATGTTCGCCCCGCGCCACACCCTCTTCATCGGCCCCGGAAAGCTCCCTGACGAGCTGCGGGCGGTGCTCTTGAAGCGCGCCGGCGCACCCCAGCCGGACATCGCCATCCAGGTGCCGCGGCTGCTCGCGACCTTCGACAACGCGTCCGACGCCGAGCGCATCGCCTCGCAGATCCAGCGCCTCAAGATCGGGGTGGCGGTGGCCGGCCCCGAGCAGCCCCCGGCGGAGGTCGGCTGGGCGATCGCCACCTCGTTCGAGTTCTTCGACAAGACCTGGCGGGTGGGCACCTCGACCGGCGACGCGCAGGTCTTCGCCCCCCAGGACATCACCCAGATCACCTACCTCGACTGGCGACCCGACGAAGGCGCGGCCGATCGAGCGCTGCTGATCACCCTGCGCGAGGCCCGCCCCGTGATGCTGCGGGCCAGCGTGCTCGACACCGTTTCCCGCCAGTCGGTGCCGATGGAAGGGCTGCGGCGCCTCAACGAGTTCCTCGACGCCGCCTCGCTCGTGCTCACCCCGGAGGTGCGGGTGCGCTCGCGCCGCCTCAGCGAGTCCGAGTTCCGCGGGAGCGCGGCGGAGCTGACCGGCGATCTGCTGCCCCTGGTGCTCTCGGTGGTGGACATCGTCGACACCCACCCAGGCCAGCTTCCACAGCCGCTGCAGGGCAAGGCGCCCGCCTCGACCCACAAGCCCGCGCACCAGACCGGCATCGCCGCCCTCAGCGCGTGGATCCTCTACCTGGTGAGCCTGCCGTCGCTGGTGCTCTCGCTGGCGTACTTCACCATCGCGATCTTCACCTTGAGCTTCACCGCCATCGCGGTGAACGGCACCATCGGGCTCGCCCTGGGCGCCTGGGGCACGCGGCGCTTCATGTGGTCTCGTTGGCTGGCCCGCGCGAACTGGGGCGATCACTCGCCCATTCCCACCTGGCCCATCGACGCGTCCGAGCCGGGCATTCAGCCGCGCCCGCTCGAGCTGGTGATCGACGCGATCGCGCTGGTGTCGATCTCCGTCGGCGCTCTCGGTGAGGGGCTGGTGCGGTCGATCAGCCTCTGGTCGCTGCCGTGGATCCTGCTGGGCGTGCTCACCAGCGCCGTCGCCGTCTACGAGGCCTGGCAGCGCGAGTGACCCTGCGCTGGCCGCGCTTCCGTGCTGCAGGCGCTGCGTGAGCCGCCCGCGAGCTGGACCGGCGAAGACTGAAAATCACCTCGACGCGTAGCGGCTGTGATCCACCAGCAGGCAGCGGTCCTGCACCACGTCGATGCCTGCATCCACCAGGCGCTTCGCGGCGGCGTCATTGCGAATGCCCTGCTGGAACCACACCGCCTTCGGGTGCTTGGCGATGATGTCGTCGACGTGCTGATCGATGTCCTGAGCCCGCCGGAAGACGTTGACGAGATCGAGCTCACCTGGGATCGCGGAGATCGTCCGGTACACCTGCTGTCCCAGGATCTCCGTCACTTCCAGGTAATACACGGGCACCGGGACCACCTCGATGCCCACGCGCTGCACGTACTCGGGCACCGAGAAGGCCGGCTGACTGCGCTGCGCCTCGGTCTTGATGCCCAGCACCGCCACCCGCCTCAGGTTGTTCACCAGGGCCGAGATCCCTTCTTCATCTTCAACCAGTCTCGCCATGCCCCCACCCTAGCCGCACGGTATGGTCTGCGCCCTGATGACCAGCCTTATCGTCCTGACCCTCCTGGCCGCCGCGCCGAAGACGCCTTCCTCCGTGTACGAGCTCTCGAACGAGGCGTTCATCGCGACCGCCCGGCACGATCTCGCGACGCTGCACCAGTTCGTCACCGGCATGGGCGGGGTGATGAGCGGGGTGACCAAAAACAAGGCCCTCTTCTCGGCGAAGCAGAAGACGGTGTATTCGCCCGAGCAGAAGCAGACCCTGCTCTCCACCTGGGGCTCGCTCTTCGCGTACTTCAGCGCCACCGAGGGCCTGCGGCAGAAGTACTGGGACTTCGTGAAGGTCCCGCCGACCGATCCCCGGCACGCGTGGGGCTTCTTGCTGACGCACACCGCGCTCACCGCCCTGCTCGCCAACGGCCTCAGGTTCGCCGACCTCGCGCTCAACAACAAACAACTCGAGACACTCTTCGACGAGGCGAACGATGAGTTCGGCGTGCCGCAAGGCGCGTTCGCGGCCTTCAAGCTCAAGGCGATTCACGTGGCGACGTCCACCCAGCTCCTCACCGGTGACACCTACGCGGTCGCCGCGGTGCCCGTGCTCAAGCAGCAAAAAGACGCCGCCGACCCGCACGTGACCTGGGCCGTGGGCGAGATGAAGGCCGATTCCACCATCGCGAAGTCGGCGCTGGTGAAGAACGGCATCAGGCTGTTCATGGGCAACGCGAAGGACATCGTCGCCGACACCTCGGCCCATACGATGTTCCCGGTGCAGAAGAGCTTCGCGGAGTGGGCGGGAGACACCCGCGTCGCCCGCATCGGCAAGCCGCTGTTGACCGCCAAAGACATCGAGACCCTGGTGTTGCCCAAGCTCGAGCCCGGCGACATCGTGGTCGCGCGCCAGAACTGGTTCCTCTCCAACATCGGCTTGCCGGGCTTCTGGCCCCACGCCGAGCTCTTCGTGGGCACCGCGGCAGATCTGGCGAAGTCCTTCGACAGCGATCCCGAGGTGCTCCAGTGGACGGCCGGCCAGCCCGAGAAGGCGGCCAGCTTCAGCGAGCTGCTGCAGAAGCGCTTCCCCGCGAAGTGGAAGGCCTACGCCGAGGGGCTCGACTGGCAGGGCCACGGGCCGGTCCGGGTGATCGAGTCGATCTCCGAGGGCGTGAGCTTCACCGCCGTGGAGCACGCGTTCGGCGTCGACTACCTGGGCGCGATGCGGCCGCGGCTCTCCAAGCTCGACAAGGCCAAGGCCATCACCCACGCCTTCAAGTACCAGGGCCGCCCGTACGACTTCGACTTCGACTTCTTCAGCGACTCGAGCATCGTGTGCTCGGAGCTCGTCTACAAGGCGTACCAGACGGGCGCCGACCAGCGGGGGGTGGCCATCGATCTGGTCGACGTCGCCGGGCGCCGCACGCTGCCCGCCAACGAGATCGTCAAGCGCTTCGACAGCGATCTCAAGGCGGGCACTCCGCAGCTGGACTTCGTGGTCTTCGTCGACGGCAACGAGAAGGAAGACAAGGCCGTGCTCGGCACCGAGGCCGCCTTCCGCGCCAGCTGGAAGCGGACCAAGTGGGACATCGCTCAGAAATGATCAGCGACGGTCGTAGCTGGTCTTCCAGTAGCCGGTGCCCTCTTTGCAGTACACGGCGGCCCAGTCGGCCTTGAACTGCGGGTCCTCCGGGCGGGGATCGGGGCGGAAGTCGCGCAGCGAGATCTTGATTTCGTCCTTGGCGGCGAGCGGCCTGCGCAGCCTGAAGACCATGTTGTTGGGCAGCCGCACCTCGCACCCCGTCACCGGGAACGGGTTCTGGTTGCGCAGGAACACCGCCCGGCTGCCCAGCACGTTGGCCGCGGTCAACCGAACGCTGCCGAAGAGCTGCGTGCTGCTGCCGGTCGGCGAAGGCTCGGCCTTGACCGGCTCGGCCTTCACGGGCTCAGCCTTCACCGGCTCAGGGTCCTGCAGCTTCGCCGGTTCCGGCTCGGGCGTGCTCTTGACCAGCTCGGTCTTCCCCGGCTCGGTGGTGGGCTTCTTGGCGACCACCACCCTCTTCGAAGAGGCGTCCCTCGCGGCGAACACCTCGGCGGGCAGGGTGGCCTCGTCGTCGAACAGCAGCTTGGCGATCGAGCCGTTCACGCTGAGCACCGCGGCGCGGGCGTAGAGCGGCCGCTTGCCGTCTGCGCCCGGCGCGCCCACCAGGTTCACCCGGTCGCCTTCGAGCAGCTTGTCCTTCTTCTCCAGAATCACCAGCTCCTCGCCGCCCTTCTTGAGCACCTTCCACACCTTGCCCTCGACGGCGATGGTGTCGAGCACCGCCGGCTCCTTCGCAGCCTTCGGCTCCGGCACCGGCTCGGGATCCGGGGTGGCCGGCTTCACCGGCTCTGCGATGGCCAGCACCACCGAGCCCGCATCCACCACCGCGTCCACGAGCGGGGGCGG
>VFKJ01000467.1 GCA_009885595.1 Myxococcales bacterium
CGCGTGAGCGAAGGCGCGCTCGGCTGGGGCAGATGAGTTCGGGCTCGCTTCCCCTGCTGTCACCGCTGGGCCTTGAAGGGCGCGGTGAGCGAGGGTCTCGAGCGTGCTCGGTGCGCGCGGGCCCTCGACTTCACGCAAGGATCCTCACGGCCCGAGGTGGGGGGACCCTCTCCCCAGACCGTCATGGGCCATGACCAAGGTGTAATGCTCCATGCTCTCGGTCATGCACCATGACACCTTGGTAATGCTCCATGACGCGCCGGGAAAAGCGACCCGCCGGGCCTGACCTTCACGCGAACAGAGTCACCATCACATCGCTTCGCTCACCGAGGACCAGAGAGCGTCGTGCGACGAGGCCTGTTCGAGGAAAGCACGCAGCCGGAGGACCGGATTCACCGCGCCCTCTCGAAGCCGAGGCTTGATGAACTGCCATCATCTGGTCAGCCCGCTCTTCTCAGGGGAGCGGGAGGCTCAGCGCCTGGCCTTTGCGGACGACGCGGCCTTCCGCGACGAGCTTCGCGACGATCGCCTCGGTGTTGCGCTCGGCGATCGGCCAGACGAACGAGGCCACGTCGTCGTACGCGCGCGGAACCACCTCAGCGAGCTCGACGGGCTTGCCGAAGGAAGCGATCGCCTCCAGCACCTTCGCCTCGCGCCAGGCCCGGTGCGCCGCGTACTCCTGCAGCTTGCCCGGCCCATCGGGGATCACCGGGCCGTGCGCCGGATAGATGGTGCCGATCGGCAGCTTCTCCAGCCGCGCGAGCTGGCGCAGGTACTCGGCCATCTCGCCTTCCGGCGGATCGATCACGATGGTCCCCAGGCCCGCCACCATGTCGCCCACCACCGCGGCCTTCGAGCGCTCGTCGACCAGGGTGAGGTGACCGCGCGCGTGGCCCGGGGTGTGGAGCACGCGCCACTTCATCGGCAGCGGCCCCGCGAGCTCGAGCACCTCGCCATCGCGCAGCAGCCTCGAGACCTTCACCGGGGACCGATCGGCCGTGCGCTCGTGCGCCCACACCGGCAGCCCGAGCACATCGACGAGCCGGCGCGCGCCGCCGACGTGATCGCCGTGGTGATGCGTGAGGACGATCGCCTTCGGCTTCAGCCCCTCCGGCTCGATCGCGCGCAGGAAGCGGATCAGGCGATCGATCTCCGCGTCATCGGGTGAGCCGGGGTCGACCACCAGCAGCTCTCCGGTTCCGAGCAGGAACGTGTTGGTGTGCGTGGCGGGGGGCAGCGTCGGCGTCAGCAGCGCATAGAGCGTGACGCCGCGCTGGAACTCGATGCGCTCGGCGTAGAAGTCCCGGCAGAACGGCGCCGCGCGCATCGCCTGGGCGGCCGAGACGACGTCGGTGAACTTCGACATCACCTGCACGGCGCGCAGGCTCGGCGGGTGCAGCAACGCCGTCCCCGCTTCCCACCTCGAGAGCGCCTCGGCCGGAGCGATCCATTCCCCCGAGGCGAGCTCGCCCTTCCACACCTGCGCGACGTGCGAAGGCACCGACTCCACCAGGAAGAAGCGGGCGTCGAAGCCGCCAGGAACGAAGGGGGGCGTGATCCATCTCCCCGCGGGGACGAAGTCCTCTGCGTGCAGCGTGAGCCCCCGCTGCCGCAGCAGCTCACCGAAGCCCAGCGTCTCGGCCAGCACCGCCCGGCGCAGCTCATCGAGTTCCAGAGGCGCCAGCCGCTGAGCGCCGCGGGCCTTGAGCACGCCGGTCTCTTCGAACAACTCACGCGCGGCGGCGACGATCCACTGCGCCTGCGGGCCTTCGAGTCCAGTCACCTGGACGGCCGCATCGGCCACGTCGACCCGCCCGCCGGGGAACGCGAAGAAGCCGCCGGCGAAGCGCAGCTTCGCTTCGCGCTCGAGCCAGAAGACCTGGATCCCCCCCGGCGCGCGCTGGAAGAGCACCACCACCGCGGCATCCTTCGGCTGCGGGTGGGCGGGCGCTGCGGGAACTCCGGGGAGCGGCTCACTCATGATCTGGAATGGCGCCGGTGATCTGCTGAATGAGCGCACGCCCGGCGGTCGCCTGGTCAGGCCGCACGTAGACGCGCGAGAGCAGCACGGCGCCCGCGAAGCGCTCGTACAAGGAGGTGTACTTCGAGATCTCCGTGAGCCGGCCGTTGGAGCGATCGACCACGAAGAGCGAGGGGCTGGTGCCCTCGTCGAAGTACTTGGAGAGCACCCCGCGGGACTCGAGGGTGAAGTGCTCCACGCCCGCCTCGTCGAGCGCCTTCGAGAGCTGGCCCACGTCGTAGGCCTCGTCACGCTCGGTGAACTGGGCCACGCGCTTGAAGCCCCGCCGCTGCGCGATGCGCTCGGCCCAGCGGTTCTTCGACTTCCGCAAGGTGAGGTGCAGCGTCATGTCGTCGCACGCGAGGAAGGCCTCGGGGTCGGAGGGGATCTCGAACTCGCCCGGCGCTTCCTCGTAATAGCGGCGCAGCATCCAGTCGAAGCTCACCGAGGTGTGGTGAAAGTAGACCGACAGGAACATGTGGTAGCGGCTGAGCAGGAAGTCTTCGAACGCGAAGATCGCCGCCTTCGAGAGCGCCAGCACCGCTTTCCCATCGCGCTCGGCCGCCGAGAGGTTCTGCAGGATCCACTCGAGGTCGTACCGGCCGTAGTTGACGCCCGTGTAGAACGAGTCGCGCAGCAGGTAGTCCATGCGATCGGCGTCGAGCTCGCCCGAGACGATCGCCCGCAGCACCGGCGCCCAGTCGATGCCGCCTTCCACGAAGCCGATGGCTCCTGGGGGAAGTTGCCCCGTCACCAACGAGGCCACCAGCGTGGGGGTGATGCCCAGCGGCGCGTACACCTCGTCGATGAGCCCGCTGAGCGCGGAGTCGATCAGCAGCTTGGCGGTGAAGTCCTCGTGAGACGCCTGGCCCTGGGCTTGCCCGCCCATCCACGAGGGAAGGCGCAGGGCGGCGCGGGGGGGCGCGATGCTCTCCGAGGCGTGGGAGAGCGGCATGTGCCCGATGTCGTGGCAGAGCACGGCGAGCCGCACCGCGGCGCGGAACCGCTCGCGCGTGGGCGCGGGCAACTCGGAGCGGCTGGTGATCGCGTCGAACAGGCGCGAGGCCACGTGCATCGCGCCCAGCGAGTGCGCGTGCCGGGTGTGGGTGGCGCCGGGGAAGGCGAGATCACCGAAGCCCAGCTGGCGCACGTGGCGCAGCCGCTGGAAGGTGCGGCTGTCGATGACGCGGGTCTCTTCGTCGCTGACGGTGATGCTGCCGTGAATGGGATCTCGGATGCGCATGCGCGTCCCGACGTGTAACGCGCGCGAGGCTTTCGCTCCACATCAGGAGCGTGTGCGTGGTACATGCTTGCTGACTCCCCGAATGCGCATCGCGATCCTTCACAACCAAGACCACGCGCTGCTCGAGGATGATCCCGGCCGCGAGGCCCGCGAAGACGTGGTGCGGGTGGCCGCCGCCATGCGCGCCGCGCTGGGCAAGTCGAAGCAGCACACGGTGTCGTTGCTGCCCGTCGAGGCCGATCTCCTCGGAATTCACGAGGCGCTGGCGACGGACAAGCCCGACGTGGTGCTCAACCTCTGCGAGTCGCTGGCGGCCGACGCGCGCGGCGAGATGCTGGTGCCCGCGATGCTCGAGCTGATGCAGGTGCCGTACACCGGCTCGTCTGCGCTCTCGCTGGCGCTGGCCCTGCACAAGAACAAGGCCAAGGAGATCTTGCGCGCGCGCGGGGTGCCTTCGCCGGCGTTCTGCGTGATCGGGCACGTGGAAGATCTCGCGGACGTCGACCTGCCCTTCCCGCTGATCGTCAAGCCGTCGCGCGAAGACGCGTCGATGGGCATCGACTTCGACTCGGTGGTGACCAGCAAGCAGGGCCTGGGGCGCGCGGTGGCGAAGGTGCTGCGCACGTTCCACCAGCCCGCGCTGGTCGAGCAGTACATCGAGGGCCGCGAGGTGTACGTGCCGCTGCTGGGCAACAGCCCCCGGCGCGCGCTCCCGCTCTCCGAGATCCGCTTCGGGAACGCCTTCGTGGGCAAGCCCCACGTCGTCTCGTACAAGGCGAAGTGGGACCTGGATTCTCCGGAGTGCATCGAGAGCCCCTCCGAGCTCGCGTCGCTGCCGCCCGACGTCGAGGCCCGCTGCATTCAGGTCGCGATGGACGCCTTCGAGGCCCTCGAGTGCCGCGACTACGGCCGGGTCGATTTACGGGTCGACTCGGCTGGCCAGCCTTACGTCATCGACATCAACCCGAACTGCGATCTCCACCCGCAGGCCGGGTTTGCCAGAGCAGCAGAGGCCGCCGGCCTCTCGTTCGCTGATCTGGCGCTGCACCTGGTGGATCTCGCCTGGGAACGTCGTCATGGAAATCAGGCCCCTCGCCTCACCCGACCGGACTCCGCTCGCCGAGCTGCTGAGCCGCATCGAGACCTTCACGCCGGACGAGGTGTCGTGCGCGCTCGAGCTCATCGACGCCGCGCTCACGCCCAACAACCCTGACTACCAGGTCCGCTGCGCGGTCCGGGACGGCAAGGTGGTCGGCTACGTCTGCTACGGCCCCACCCCGATGACCACGGGGACGTTCGATCTCTACTGGATCGCCTCTGATCCGCTGGTGCGGGGCCAGGGTGTGGGCGCCGCGCTGGTCTCGGGGATGGAAGGCGACATTCGCCGCCGCAAGGGCCGGCTCATTCGCGTCGAGACCTCGGCGATGGAAGCCTACGGCCCGACGCGCGGGTTCTACGCGGCGATGCAGTACAAGGAAGAGTCGCGCTTCCGGGACTTCTACAAGCCCGGCGAGGACCTGATCATCCTGGCGAAGAGGCTGTAAGCCCTCTCCCCGACCCTCTCCCCCTCGGGGGAGAGGGAGATCAAAGATCGACCTGCATGCCCAGCTCGACCACGCGGCCGGGCGGCAGCCCGAAGTAGCTCGTCGCCGACAGCGCGTTGCGTGAGACGAACGCGAAGAGCAGCTTGCGCCACAGCATCATGGGCGACTTGCCCGAGGTGAGCAGCGTCTCCCGGCCCAGGAAGTAGCTGGTGGTCGACGGCTCGCACACCAGGTCCGACTCCCGCGCGCGCAGGAGGATCTGCGGCACGTTGGGGGTCTCCATGAAGCCGCTGCTCCAGATCACCCGGAAGAAGCCGTTCCCCATTTCCTTCACCTCGATCTGCTCTTCCTTCGGCACGGTGGGCACGTCGCGCGGAACGATCGACAGCAGCACCACCTGCCGGTGGAGCACCTGGTTGTGCTTGAGGTGATGCAGCAGCACCGGGGGCGTGCCGTCGGTGTTCCCCGACATGAACACCGCCGTGCCGCGCACCCGGAAGGGCTTGGTCGCCTCGAGATCTTCGAGCAGCGCGCTCAGCGGCATCAGCGACTGGTTGAAGCGGCTCGCCAGCTCGGCGCGGCCGCGCTTCCAGGTGGTCATCAGCGCGAACATCGAGACGCCGATGACGGTGGGCACCCAGCCGCCCTGGAAGAACTTGAGCGTGTTGGCGAGGAAGAAGGGAATGTCGAGCGCGAGGAAGAGCACCAGCAGGGGCGCCGCCTTCCACACCGGCCACTTCCAGCTGCGGGTGGCGACGAAGAAGAAGACGAGCGAGGTGATGGTCATCGCGCCGGTGACGGCGATGCCGTACGCGGCCGTGAGCGCGCTCGACTTCTGGAACACCACCACCAGGGCGAGGCAGGCCACCATCAGGGCGGTGTTCACCTCGGGCACGTAGATCTGCCCGGCGTTCTCCGCGCTGGTGTGCACGATCGTCACCCGCGGCATGAAGCCCAGCTGCACGGCCTGGCGGGTGAGCGAGAAGGCGCCCGAGATGAGGGCCTGCGAGGCGATCACCGTGGCCGCGGTGGCGAGCGCCACCATCGGGTAGAGCAGCACCCGGGGGACGATCTCGTAGAACGGGTTCTCCACCCAGCCGTGCGCGAGCAGGAAGGCGCCCTGGCCGAAGTAGTTGAGCAGCAGCGCGGGGAAGACCATCACGAACCAGGACGCCCGAATGGGCCTGGCGCCGAAGTGGCCCATGTCGGCGTAGAGCGCCTCGCCGCCGGTGATGCAGAGCACCACGCTGCCGAGCACCACGAAGGCGTGCCAGGGGTTGCTGATGAACAGCTGCGCGCCCCAGTACGGGTTCACCGCCTCGAGCACCTGGGGGTACGAGATGATGCTGTTGACCCCCACGGCGGAGATCACCACGAACCACACCAGCATGATGGGGCCGAAGACGCGGCCGATGCCGCCGGTGCCCCGGCTCTGCACCAGGAAGAGCCCCAGCAGAATCACGAAGGCGATGGGCACGATGAACCCGTCCATCGCGTCGGTGGCCACGCCCAGCCCTTCGATGGCGGAGAGCACCGAGATGCCCGGGGTGATCACCCCCTCGCCGTAGAGCAGCGAGGCGCCGAACAGGCCCACCATCACCGCCACCGCCGTGCTCTTGCGCTGGCGATCGGGCAGCAGGGCGAGCAGCGCGAACATGCCGCCTTCGCCCTTGTTGTGGGCCCGGGTGATGAACGCGAGGTACTTGACCGCCACCACCAGGGTCAGCGACCAGAACACCAGCGAGAGAATGCCCAGCACGGAGTCATGGCTGACCGCCATCGAGTGGGGGGCGACCTCGCCGTTGACCTTCGCGAAGCATTCCTTGATGGCGTAGAGGGGGCTGGTGCCGATGTCGCCGTAGACGATGCCCAGGGCGCCGATGGCCAGCGGCAGCAGCTTGCCGTGACCGGGGGTGGACGCGGGGTTGGGCGGCGGCGGCGAATCCTGACGGGCAGCCGGCGCACTCGCTTCACTCATCCGCGCGCTCATAGCCCAAACCTTTCTCGAGACGAGGGCTTTCCCCGGAACCGGGAAAGCGGTTCAGAGCTTTCGAATCACGGCGGTACCTGTCCACGGGGGCGTGGTAGATCGAAACCGACGTCGGCGCGCCCCGCGCCGCGGGGGTGCCATGGCTGAACCGGAGGTCGATCCGCTCATCGGACAAGTCCTGAGCGGA
>VFKJ01001175.1 GCA_009885595.1 Myxococcales bacterium
CGGCGGCACCACCGTCTACGGCAACGGCTACAACGCCTGGTGCGAGCCCTTCGTGGTCTGCCTCTACCCCAGCCGGGCCGAGGTGCTGACCTGCGTGCCGGTCGACGACGTGGGCGCCGCGGGGCTGGCCGGCACGGTGGCGTGCGGAGACTGCACCCAGCCCTCGCCGGTGACGGGGGAACCGACCCGGTGCATCCTGACCTCCAGCCCCGTGTTCCATCGGGAGTCGGCCCAGTTCAAGTACAGCTACGCCGCCGATGATCCCTCCACCCTGCAGGTGCTTCCCCCGGTGTTCACCGATCACCCGATGAGACCATGATCAAACCGACTCGCAGGACTCGAGCTCGCCGTGGCTTCACTCTCCTCGAGCTGGGGATCGTCATCGGCGTGGCCGCCATCCTGGCCGCCGCCATCGTGCCGGACATCATCGAGACCATGCGCAACCGCATGGCGGAGAAGGCGGCTGCTGACGTGGCGCTGGTCCACGACGCCGCGCGGCTGTTCTATGTGCAGAACACCAACAACCCCAACCGCTGGCCGGGCGAAAACGCCTCCGGCTTCTGCGCCACCAACTTCGGCAGGGGGAAGTTCCTGCTCGACGTGCTCGGCGGTGGTTACCTCACCGGCGGCGGCAGCCCGGTCAACCCCCTCGCCGTGGGCCCTGAATTCCTCCAGAACCCCTGGGGCCAGGCCTACGAGGTGAGCGTGTACGCCCCTTCGGCGGTCGCCAACCCCGCCTGTCTCTTCGGCGTCTCCACCAGCGTCCCCGGCACCGTCTCGGACGCCTTCATCGCCTACCTGCCGCAGGCCAGCTGTGGCGCCGGCTGCCCTCCGCCCGCGGCCGCCCTTCCCGCGGGGTTCGTGCGGTGCTGCAGCTTCGTGCCCAAGCCGGGCGCGAACCTGCTGCAGGCGTGCAATGGGAAGGTGCCTGTGCCCACCGGGCCGGGCGGGTCGCTGCGCTGTCCTCCCTGAAGGAAGCGGGGCCCTCACCCCGACCCTCTCCCGCCTCCGGGAGAGAGAGTCAGCGGCCCATGTTCTTCATCTGCCCGTAGATGGGCAGGAAGATGCCGACCGCCAGCAGCATCAGCATGCCGCCGCCCAGCAGCAGCAGCAGCGGCTCGATCAGCGTGGACAGCGTCAGCAGCCGGGCCTGGGCTCGATCGCGCAGGAAGCCCGAGAGCCGCCGGAAATAGGCGTCGATGGCGCCGATCATCTCGCCCTGCGCCATCACCCCCGCCGTCACCGGGGGAAAGAAGGGGTCGCGAAACCCATCAGAGAGCCGGCCCCCCTTCTCGATGTTGGAGAGGATGTACTCGAGCCGCACCTTGAGCGCGCGCGAGGTGACCGCGTCGGCCACGATGCGCAGCGACTGGGTGAGCGACACGCCGGCGTCCAGCATCAGGGCCAGGTTGTCGAAGCAGTTCGACAACACCACGTTCTTGAGCGGCTCACCGAAGACCGGCGCCCTGTACAAGAGCTCCCACACTCGGGTCTTGATGCTCGCGGGCATCCGCCACCAGGTGAAGCCCACGCTGACCGCCACGAAGGGCACCAGCCACCAGTAGCCCACCACCGACTCCGAGAGGAAGACGAGGATCTTCGTGGGCAGCGGCGGGTTGGGGGGGAAGATCTCCTTGAGCTGCGGCACCACCCCGGCCAGCAACCCCACCGCGATGAAGAACAACACCACCAGCGAGATGAGCGGATACATCGTCGCCTTCAGCACCTGCTGCGAGAGCGCCTGCTGCTGCCGGTAGGTCTCTTCCAGCGAGCCGAACACCTTCTCCAGCTTGCCCGACAGCTCGCCCGCCTTCACGTTGCCGATCACCAGCGCCGGGAACACCTTCACCTTTTCCATCGCCTGCGCCAGCGAGTACCCCGACTTGATCGACACCTGGATCGACGAGCAGGCCTCCTTGGCCACGCTGCTGGTGAGCGCGTCGCCCACCGACTGCCAGGCGGTCACCATGTCGATGCCCATCGCCAAGAGGCCGCGCAGAAAGCCGAACACGTCGATCAGCACCGGCACCGGCAGGCTGCTGGGCTTGAGCGCCGCCCCCACCAGCGCCAGCACGTCGGGCCGGGCATCCACCAGTGACAGCCCCGCGCGGGCCAGGTCGCCGCGCAGCACCGCCACGCTCTCGGCCGAGGCCTTGCCCTGCACGAAGCGCCCTGATTTCCCTACGGCCTCGTAGAAATAGTGCATCGCTACTGGGGCTTCTGGCAGGTGAGGGAGACCAGGCCGTCCACTGGGCAGCTGTTGCCCGGGCCGAAGACCTCGGTGGCCACCACCCCTTCCCACTCGAAGCTGTCGCCGGCCTGCAGCACCACCCCCAGGGCGTCCACCGAGAACAGCCCCTGGTAGGCGAGGCTCCCGTCGTTGCCGATGGTGGTGGTGATCTCCGGCGCTCCTCCGTTGGCGCAGGCGTCGCCCACGCCCGCACACAGCCGGGTGGCGGCGCCGCTCTGCACCACCCTCACCCCGCCGCCCGCCAACCCGTAATCGACCGTGGTGCGCAGCGCGTCGATCCTGGGCGAGTAGGCCACCGTGAAGGGATAGGGGTCGACGAACAGGCACGGCAGCCCGGCGCGGGTGGGGGTGACGGTCTGGGTGAGCGAGACGACCGGCTTGCGGTTGGGGTCGCACTCCACCGGGGGGTTGACGAACAGGTTGCACCCCGAGCCTGCGACCAGCAGGGCACCCGTGACGACGAGATCGTGCTTCATGACGTACCTCCGCTCGAACTGCGCTCCTTGTGCCGGCTGCCCTTGGCCAGGGTCACCGGTCCCACCGTCGCCTCGATCTCCTTGAGCGACGCCTCACCCTTCACCAGCATCCACAACGCGTTGTCCGTCATGGTGCGGAACCCGTGCTCGCGCGCGGCCTGCACCACCACCTGGTTCGAGGCCCGCTGATAGATCAGCTCCCGCACCGACTTCTCCAGCAGCATCACCTCGGCCACCACCGTGCGTCCGGCGTTGCCCCCGGTGCATTTGCTGCAACCCTGCCCCTGCTCCAACACCTCGAAGGGCGCGGTGGGCACCCGCCCCACGCCGAAGAGGTTCTCCGCGTGCTCCTGGATGAGGGTGGCCGGGTTGAGCGCCACCCGCTTCGAGCAGTGCTGACACACCTTGCGCATCAGCCGCTGCGAGAGCGAACCCAGCAGGGTGGTGGACACCTGGTAGGGGTCCATGCCCAGGTCCAGCAGGCGCCCCACCGCCTCGATGGAAGAGTTGGCGTGCAGGGTGGAGAACACCAGGTGGCCGGTGTTGGCCGCGCGAAAGGCCTCGCGCGCGGTCTCTTCGTCGCGGATCTCGCCCACCAGGATCACGTCGGGGTCTTGCCTCAAGAACGCGCGGATGGAGCGGGCGAACGTCACCTCGGCCTTCTCGTTGACCTGCACCTGCTGCACCGAGGGCACCCGGATCTCCACCGGATCTTCCACGGTGAGGATCTTGGTGGCGCCGTCGTTGATGCGGCTCAGGCACGAGTAGAGCGTGGTGGTCTTGCCCGAGCCCGTGGGGCCCACCACCAGCACCAGACCGAAGGGGTAGCGCAGCAGCTGATCGATGGCCGTCAGGTTCCACGGCGCGTACCCGAGCTCTTCCAGCGTCGCCAGCGAGCGGGTGTCGTCGAGGATGCGCATCACCATCATCGGCCCCTCGACCGTGGGGCTGGAGGCGAAGCGAATGTCGAGCTTGCGGCCGGCGAAGGCGAAGGAGAAGCGCCCGTCGTGCAGCCGGCCGAAGTCCGACAGGTCGACCCCGGCCATCCCGTAGATGACGTTGGCCAGGTTGTCGTGCCGCGAGCGCGGAATGGAGAGGGCGACCTTCATGTCGCCGTCGATCCGGTAGCGGACGACCGAGGTGCTCGCGCTGGGCTCGATGTGAACGTCGCTGGCCTTCTCCAGCACCGCCTTGGCGAGGATGTATTGGAACAGCGCGTTGACCTCGCCGGCTTCGATGCTGTCGCGGGCGCTCTCGACGATCTGATCGGCGTCGACCGTCTCGAACGAGATGATCTGCAGCACCATCTCGATCGCGCTGGAGGTGCTGATCACATACTCGCGCTTGCCCAGCACGCCCTCCACCAGGTCGGTGCCGTGGGTGTCGAGCGGATCACCCAGCAGCAGGTGGGGGCGCCCGTCGACGTTGAGGGGGAGCATCTTGCGCTCTTGCAGCACCTTGATGCCCACCAGCTTGACCGCCGCGCGGTCCACCATCTCCACCTTCACCCGCGCCGGCTCGACGTAGGCCACCTTGAACTGCTGGGCGAGGGTCTTGGCGATCTCCTCGGGGCGGGCAAAGCCGTTGGCCACCAGCACCGCGCCCAGCCGCTCGTTGTTGCGGCGGGCCATGCTCAGCGCCTGATCCAGCTTGGCCTGATTGATCACTCCTGCGTGGAGGAGCATCTCCCCCAGGTGCAGCCGACCACCGCGACCGGGTGCGGCGGGCGGCAGGCGGGGCGCCCGAGGCGGGAGGGGCGGGGCCACCGCGGCCACGGCCTTCGAGGGCACCCGCGGCCGCTCCGGGGGCAACGATTTGGGGGGAGGAACGGCCATGGTCACGGCCCCATCATCACGACGGAGCGGTTGGTGATCACGCCGTTCTCGGTGATGTCTTTGATGGTGAGATCGCCCATCTGATCACCCGGCCTCACCGTGTAGACCCGGCCTTTGTAGACCACGAAGGCCTCCTTGAAGGGGGCCACCGTGACCGACTTGACCACCAGGTCCTTCGAGCCTGAGCCATCGAGGGCGGGCGGGGCGGAGAGCACGGTGCGCGGGGGCGGCTTGGGCAGGTCGTCCAGGCGCCGCTTCCCCTTCCCGTCGGTCTGGTCGATGCCCAGCTTCTCCTCCAACTCGAGGCGCTTGAGGCGCGCCTCCAGCAGGCGGTTGTATTCCTGATCGAGCAGCAGCTGGGCCCGCATGGTCTTGAGGCGCTCGATCACCTCGCGCGACTGCAGGGCGGCGACGCGGGTCTCCGCCCTGGCCGCCTCCTCCTTGGGGGTCTCCTCCTTGGCGGCGGGCTCCTGGGCGCGCCCAAGGCCCGGCGCGAACACCAACGTCACTACGGCCAGCACGGTCGCTCTCATTGCATCCTCCCGAAGATGTCTACTTCCATGGTCAGCCCGATGTCGGCCGACACCCGCTTGGCCGTCACCGCGCGCACCGTCACCGGCAGCTCCGAGAGCTCTTCCTCGAACATCGCCAGCACCGGCGTCGCGTCGTCGCCCTCGATCGCCGCCTGCAGCGTCACCCGGCACACCCCCACCCCCTGCCCCTGGTCTTGAAAGACCAGGGCCGTCATCCCCATGTCCGCGTCGCGCGACTGCACCCGCACCCCGGCGCCCAGCACCTCGCCCGCTTCCAGCACCCGGGAATAGAAGACCGAGAGCGCCTCGGGGTTGAAGCGCAGCGCCCCCGGCTCGAGCTGCTCGAACTTCGCGCGATCGAGCTCGAGCTGGGCGAGGTCGGCCTCGAGCACGGCGTTGGCGCCCACCGCGGCCGCAGCGGCGTCGTAGGCGTCGTTCGCCTCGAGGCCCAGCCAGGCGGACGCCATGAGCAAGACGGCGGCGATTGAGTAGATGACGGGCATGGGTCAGTTCACCTTGGGGGCGGGGGCGGCACCTTCAGCAGGTAGCGGATGAGGTGGCCTTCGTACTCTTCGCTGATCTCCGCCCTGGCGAAGGAAGCCGAGGCGGCCAGGGCCAGGCGCAGATCGTCTCGGGAAAAAGGAGCGGCCTGGGGCCGGCGCTCCACCACTGCCGAGATCCCCTGCTCGTCCTTGCGCACGCTCAACAGCACGACCTGGGGCGGGAGGCTGGTGCTCAGGTCGAACAGCTCTTCGCGAATCTGCAGCGACTGCGACTGGGCCAGGGTTCCGTAGCGCTCCTGGTTGAGCTTGACCAACAGGGCCATCTGCTCGTCCTTCAAGCCGGTCAAGCGCTCGCTCTCCCTGCGGGCCAGGGCGGACCGGGCGCCGAACAAGAGCCAGGCCGAGGCCATCAGCACGCACAAGGCCGCGCTGACCATCAGCAAGGTCAGCGCCTTGCGGCGGGACTGGGCCGCGCGCCGCTGGGCCACCTCGTACTGGTTGAGGAAGCGCTGGTCTTCCAC
>VFKJ01000812.1 GCA_009885595.1 Myxococcales bacterium
TGCCCGCGGACGCCACGCAGACGCTGGCGCCGGTGGGGCCAGCGGCGAGCGCAGACAACGTGGTGGTCGAACTCGACGGCATGGGACGCGATGGCGTCGTGTACCTGGGCGTAGGGACTGGGTTGCGGCCCTGATGCAGGCCAACATCCTACCTCATTGGGGCTTGCCGCCCCGACCCAGCATGATTATCAAGCGCTCCCCGATGAGGGCCTCACTTCGCCAGAAGCGCATTTCGCACCAGTGGCTCAACGCGCTGGTGATTCTGACCATGGTGCTGATGCCCATCGGGATGCCGATGCCCGCGGTCCCCGGCGGCGACTCGATGCAGGCTGCGTCGCCCGTCTCGGTGATCTTCACGCTCGTCAACCCGTTCAGCGCCTTGACTGAAGACGACCTCGAGGTCGAGCACCACGACTTCACCATCGTGCGCCGGCCCTTCGTGGCCGAGCCCATGGACAGCAGCAACCAGCTCATCTCGTTCCTCTGGACGGAGCGGATCCACCGCCCTCCGATCGGCTGAGCAGGACCCGCTTCCGACCCGCAATCGACGGTCCCTGAACTCGCACACGAGCGATCCGCTCTGCGTGCTCCGAGGGCCGTCACCCGCTCCACCTTCACTTCCTTCACGCGTCGCGGGCGTTGCCGCGACGTGTGTGTCGACCAGGGACCTCATGGCCTCGCCGCCCGCCGTTCACAAAGCACAACTCAAGCCAGCCAAACCGCGCCGCGTCAGCCGGGGCGTGAAGCCCGTCGTCCGTTCCATGTGGGAACCGCTCCGCCAGGACTGGGGCGGAATGTGGTCTTCCTTCATCGGCAGCATCAAGGACATCCACAAGCAGCAGAGCCTGCCGCAGGACGCGCTCGCTGGCCTCACGGTGGCGGCGGTCGCGTTGCCGCTCAACCTCGCGTTGGCGGTGGCCAGCGGGCTCCCTCCGGCCGCGGGCCTGGTGGCCGGGGCCATCGGTGGCCTGGTCGCCGGCTTCATCGGCGGCGCCCCGCTGCAGGTCACCGGCCCCGCGGCCGCGCTCAGCTCGCTGGTGGCGGCGGTCGCGCTGGGCTTCGGGCCCACGGGCGTCGCGATGGCGGCGCTGATGGTGGGCGGCTTCCAGCTGCTGATCTCCTTCACCCGCGCCGGTCACCTGATGGAGAAGGTGCCCGAGAGCGTGCTCGCCGGCTTCACCACCGGCGTGGGCATCAAGCTGCTCGACCAACAAATCCCCGAGCTGCTCGGCTTCGACTACCGGGTGATGCAGCTGGCCGCGATGGTGAGCCGCCCCGAGTGGCTCAAGGAAGTGGAGTGGCTCGCGGTGGTGTGCGGGCTCTTCGTGGCGCTGCTGGTGGTGGGCAGCGCGCGCTTCAAGCGTTTCCCCGCGGCGATCGTCGGCGTGGGCGTGGTCACCTTCATCGCCAACTACGTCGGGTGGGACATCACCCGCGTGGGCGAGGTGCCGAGCACCTTTCCCCCGCTCGCCTTCCCCACGGTGGAAGACGGCAGGCTGGGCGAGCTCATCCTCGCGGTGCTGCCGCTGGCCTTCCTCGCCTCGGCGGAATCGCTCCTCGCGGCGCGCGCGGTCGATCGCATGCAGGGCGAGAACATCGTGCGCCCGGCGAACCCCAGCCTCGAGCTGCTGGGCCAGGGGCTCGCCAACCTCACCGTCGGCCTCTTCTCAGGCATGCCGGTCTCGGGCGTGGTGGTGCGCAGCGGCGTCAACGTGCAGAGCGGCGCGCGCACCAAGGTGGCGACGATTCTCCACGCGCTCTTCCTGGGCGGCGCGGTGCTGCTGATGTCGGGCCTGATCGCGAAGGTGCCGCTGGCCGCGCTCGCGGGGCTGTTGTGCGTCATCGGCGTGCGGTTGATCGACGTCGGTACGCTCATCGAGCTGGTGCGCGAGGAGAAGCTCGAGGCGGTCGCGTTCCTGGTGACGGCCGCGGGCACCGTGTCCGGCCACCTGATGATGGGCCTTGTCGGTGGCCTGGTGATTCACGCGATCAACCACTTCTTCTTCCACCGCCACGACGCGAAGCTGGCCGCCAAGCCGGCGCTCCCCAACGGCCTGCGCGCGGTGCTCAAGAAGGAGCACGCGCTGGGCAGACAGGTGCAGCGCGACCTCACCGGCAACGCCGCGGAATGGATGGCGCACGTGCGCAGCACGCCGGTGGTGCCCACCACCGCGTACGTCCACCCGCAGGCGGCGGTGATCGGCCAGGTGGTGCTCGGAGAGAACGTGCACATCGCCGCGGGCAGCTCGGTGCGCGCGGACGAAGGCACCCCGTTCTTCATCGGCCCCAACACCAACCTGCAGGACGGGGTGGTGATCCACGCGCTCAAGCAGAAGCACGTGATGGTCGATGGCGAGAAGTGGGCGGTGTTCATCGGGCGCAACGTCTCGGTGGCGCACGACGCCCTGGTGCACGGCCCCTGCTACGTGGGTGACGACACCTTCGTGGGCTTCAAGGCGGTGGTGCACGACGCCGTGGTGGGCCGCGGCTGCTTCGTGGGCATCGGCGCGGTGGTGGTGGGTGTCGAGGTGGCCGACGGCCGCTTCGTGCCCCACGGCACCATCGTCGACACCCAGGACAAGGCCGACGCCCTGGGCGTGGCCACCGACGCCCACCGTCACTTCAACGAAGACGTGGTCGACGTGAACCGCGGGCTGGCGGCGGCGTATCGCCGGCTGCTCGACGCCGGCCACCCTGCCCCGCGCCTCGGTCCCGGCGCGGGCGAACCCCATTCCTGGGACGAGCGCTGGGCTCGTCCTTCCAACGAACGTTTCTGAAGGGAGCACGCACATGTTCTTGACTGGTCTGTTGGCAGGGTTCGCCCTGTTCCTGTGGTGGGTGGCGAAGGACTGCTTCTTCCTGGTGGAGGAAGGTCACGTGGCGGTGGTGACGCGCTTCGGCGCGGCGAGGCACGGCCCCGACGGGCAGCTCTCGCTCTACGGCCCGGGGCTGCACTTCAAGTGGGCCTTCGAGGAAGTGAAGCAGGTGTCGCTGCGAGAGCAGCTGATCACCCTGGGCGGTGAGGCGGGCGCAGAGCCCATGATGCTCAACGACGGCACCGTCATTCGGCTGCAGTCGATGCTGCGGTATGCGCCGCGGCGCGACGGCATCTCGAAGTACCTCTTCGGGCTGCACCACCGCAAAGAGCACGTGGCCGGGCTGTTCTCGAGCCTGCTGCGCAACGAGATCGCCAACGTGAAGGGGCCGGTGCTGAAGGCCGACCTCAAGACGCTGGGCGACGACTTGAGCGGCTCGTTCGCGCTGGTGCGGCGCGATCGCAAGCTGCTCAACGATCGCATCGCCGAGTTCGCCAAGAAGGAACTGGGCGACTACGGCGTGCACTTCGAGGCGGTGGACATCACCGACATCCA
>VFKJ01000900.1 GCA_009885595.1 Myxococcales bacterium
AATTCACGGTGCAGCGTCGCCAGTTGCTGCTGCTGCGCCATGAAGCGGGAGAGCGTGTCGTTCATGACGGGGACCTGGGGAGGCGGCGCGGCCACGACCGTCTGAACGGGCGCGACTCGGGCGGGAGGAGGAACAAAAGGAGCGGGCTGCGCCATCGGAGGAGTTCCCCGTTCACCCCGAGCGGAGTCGAGGGGCGCCGAAACCACGGGCGCCTGGCGAGCGTTCAGGATCGGTTCGAGCTTCGGCGCGGGCTGCATGAAGGTGTCCGGTGAAGGTGAAGGTGAAGAGGCGGGCAAGCCCTCTCCCCGACCCTCTCCCCCGCGGGGGAGAGGGAGATGAATTTTCGGAGCGTGGGCGGCGAGCGTGAGCATCGGGCCCGCTGCGCGCGGCTTCGGCGCGCCGGAAGCGAAGAGGCGCTCGAGCGCGGCGACGTCGAGCCTCACGCCGGCGGCCACCAGCGACGCGCAGGCGTTGAGCAGCTGGCGCACGCCCGAGCGTCCGGCGACGTCGAGCGAGACGACCACGTGCTCGCGGTCACCGAGGATCTTCCGAATCCAACCGCTGCACAGACCGCGCGGTCCGTGCTCGATGAACACCCGCACGCCGTCGTTCCACGCCGCTTCCACCGTCTTGCGGAAATCGAGCGTGCGCAGCGCCTGGCCGGTGATCGCGTCGGCCGCGGACTCGGAGGTCGGCTTGAACGAGGCGTTCGTGGCGTTGGTGTAGAAACGAACGTTCGGCACGTCCTTCGCCTCGCGGTGGTGCAGCTTCCACCACGCGTCGCGGATCTCCTCGACCTCGGGGCAGTGCACGGCGAGGTCGTATCCGAGCGGGAGCGTGCGCTCCTTGCCCAGGCGCTGGGCGACGCGCTCGCAGGCCGCCGCTTCTCCGGCGATCGCGCAGTCGTCGGGCGAGTTGATGCTCGTGAGGTGCACCAGCGGCTCGGCGGTCAGCGCGGCCTTCACCTGCTCGACCGGCGCGGAGACCGCGTAGTTCACCCAGCTCGTCCCCTGCACGCCGAGGCGCTTCCACGCTCGGCGCGGCGCATCGAAGGTGCCGGCGAGATCGGAGTTGAAGATGGTGCCGGTACGGCTGGCCTTCATCATCTCGCCCAGATCGTTCCACGCGCCCATCGCGAAGAGCGCGTTCGACTCGCCCGAGGAATAGCCGAGCGTCGCGTCGGGCGTGAGGCCGAGCACGCGGCGAGTCACTTCGGCGTGGAGCTGCGTGACGAACGAGCTGCCCCAGAGCTGATCGAGCGGGTGCTTCGGGTTGCCGTCACCGGGGCCGTAGAGCCAGGCCGTGGCGGACTCGAGCTCGCTGCAGCGCGACGCCACGGCGGCGACCTGCTTCGGGAGCGCGAGCGCGAGGTCCCGGCCCATGCCCGGGTACGCCGCGGCGGCGCCGGTGAAGACGAACGCGGTCTGGCCGGTGATGGGCTGCGCGCGGAAGGCGACGCCCTCGGGGATCGGGCCGCCGCTCTCGAGCCAGCGGCGCGCGGAGTCAGCGCGGGTCTTCAGCTCGGCCTCGTCGGCGGCGACGATGGCGAGGCGCGCGGGGCCGGTGTTCGAGGGCGTATTCGCGGCGAGGGCGGCGAGCGCTTCGGTCTTGTTCGCGCCGGAGAAGACGTGGAGGCGGGCGGGCGCTTCGGCGAGGAAGGGCGCGACGTCTGCTCCTTCGAGCTGAGCCGTCGCGGGGGCGGCTTCGAGCACGGAGACAGAGACGTCTGCGACGCGTTCTCCGAACCACGGCGTGGCCGGACGACCGGCGCGCAGGCGGGCTCCATGATGCAGCGAGAGCGCCGCCGCAGCGACGTGCAGCATTCCGTTCGCCGCGTGGGGAACTCCAAAGCCAGACACATCGACTCCCTCTCCCCCGCGGGGGAGAGGGTCGGGGAGAGGGCTTACCGTTGCAAGAACGCACTCACCATCGCGACGTGCGTCATCCAGCCGCTTCAACACCAACACGATCGCGGCATCGCCCGACGGCACCGAGCGACCCAGCTCGGCGAGGGCGGCCTGGTGCACCGGCTCGTGCGACAGGTCGACCGCGCCGACGATCGCGGCGTCGATCTCACCGTTCCGAAGCGCCCGCGCTGCGAGGTGCAGCGCGGTGATGCCGGAAGCTTCTTCAGATGACACCGTGAACGCCGGGCCCGCGACGTCGAGCTGACTGTTGATCCGGTTCGCGGGGATGTTCGGCATCGTGCCCACGACGCCACCTGACTGCAGCACGGGGACGATCGCGTCGCGCGCGGTCTTCAACCACGCGGCATCGACACCTTCGGTGGCGAGGCGCCAGCGCGCGCCGTACCGCGAGACTTCCGCGTCGCAGCCCATGCCGATGAGCACCGAGGTGCGCTCGCGGGGCAGCTTGATGCCGTGGGCCGCTTCACGCGCGGCCTCGAGCACCGTCGTCTGCTGCGCGAGTGATTGCTGGAGATCGTTGGGTGGGAATTTCAGGCCTTCGAGCGCGATGGCGACGGTTTTGCGCGGCTCGCTCGAGGTCTTGCCCGTGAGCAGCTCAGTCGCGAAGGCCCTGGCGCTGTCGCCCTTCCCGACTCTCGCGCCGATCCCCACGATCGCGATGGTCGGTAAGCCCTCTCCCCGACCCTCTCCCCCGCGGGGAGAGGGAGGCGCTGGCGTCAGCTCGGGCGCCTCGACGATCAGGTGTGCGTTGTTTCCGCCAAAGCCAAACGCGCTGATGCCGGCTCGCTTCGGTCCGGTCCACGCTTCTGCTTCGCGAAGAAGTCGGAACGGCGTTCCCTCGACGGCCGCGCTGGGTTGATCGACGTGCAGCGTGGGCGGCCTGGTCCCGTGCTCCATGGCCGCGAGCACCTTGATCAGCCCCGCTACACCCGCCGCGGTGATCAAATGACCCAGGTTCGACTTCAGCGATCCGATGGGCACGCCGCTGCAACCGGCGAACACGCGCGCCATGCTCTTGAGCTCGGTCGCGTCACCCACCGGGGTCCCCGTGGCGTGACACTCGAGCAGGCTCACGTCAGACGGCTTCAGCCCCGCCTGCTCGTACGCCGAACGAAGCGCGCGCTCCTGGCCCTCGTCGGAGGGCGCCAGCAGCCCGCGACCGCGCCCGTCGTTCGACAAGCCCACGCCGCGAATGACGCCGAGCACCTTGTGGCCCTTCGCGCGGGCGTCGGCCAGCCGCTCGAGCACCACGAAGCCCGCGCCCTCGGCGGGGACGAGCCCGTCGGCGTCGCGGTGGAACGGCCGGCTCTGCCCCGTCTTGCTCATCGCAGACAACGCGCAGAAGCCGACGTGAATGAAGAGGTCGTCGGCCTGGTTCACCGCGCCCGCCACCATCACGTCGGCGGTGCCGTCGTGCAGGCGATCGCACGCGAGCTTGATGGCGTAGAGCGAGGAAGCACACGCCGCGTCGAGAGCGAAGGCACCGGCGCCCAGGCCGAGCGCGTGCGCCGCGAGATGCGCGGGGAGCCCTGAGTTGAAGCGGTTCTTCGGGTGCGGGCGCGGCGTCTTTCCCAGCCACACCGACTCCGCGTAACGCGCCTGTCCCGCGGAGGGGAACGAGAGGTTGCCGAGCACCAGGCCGGTCCTCGCGGTGCCCTGCAGGTGCGCGCTCTTCAGCGCTTCGCGCACGCCGTGAATGGTCAGCTGGAAGAGCGGATCGAGCGCGTCGAGCTCTTCCGCGGGAATCGCGGTGCCCGTGGGATCGAACTGGAAGTTCGTCACGTAGCCGCCGACGTCCGACCAGGTGCGGTCCTGCGACTGCGCCGGGGTGCCCATCACGTTCGCGCGGGGAATTCCCCAGCGGCCAGCGGGGACTGGCGAGAGCGCGCTCTTGCCGGCCAGGACGTTCTCCCAGAGCTGCTCGGGGCTGTGCGCTCCCGGCAAGGTGCAGGACTGGCCGACGATGGCGATGGGCTCGAAGTACTTCATTGGTATCCCCTCACCCCGACCCTCTCCCCTGTGGGGGAGAGGGAGTCAGAGTGATCAGTTACGGGCGGCGTCGGGACGCAGCACCGTCTCGACCCCGATGATCTCCGCCACCACCTTGCCGCTCGCGTCGGAGAACGCGATGTCACAGACCGTGCGCTGGTCGTGAATCTTCCGGCCGTGCACCACGCCCTGCATCGGGCCTTCGGTGAGGCCGTCGCGGTAGCTGCGGTACTCGCCCATCGCCATCGGCAGCACCGCGCCGCCGAGCACGTGCCGCGACCAGAGCAACGCCAGCTGCAGGCCACCATCCATGGCGGCCGCGTCGCTGCGCCACGACTCGCCAGCCCACGCCGACTTCGTGGTGCCGGAGAGGGTGCCCACGATGCCTTCACGCGAGACGCCCTTCACCGAGTCGATCACCTGGAAGCTCGGCCCGTGGAAGAGCACGTGCCCGTCGTACACCGCGGCCTCCGTCCACTTCTCCAGCACCGGCTGCGCTTCGATCTCCGGCTGCGCCACCGCGCGCTCGGTCATCGTCACCGTCGCCGAGTAGTGCAGCACGTCATTCTTCCCGCGCAGCTCGACGCCGATCTCAGCGCCGGTGCCATTGGCCAGCTGCTTGGCGCTCACCACGAAGCGATCTCCACCCGAGGCGAAACCCTCGAGCTTGAGGCCGCGCAGCACCTTCACCTGCTTCACCGCCGCGAGCACCAGGTCAGGCCGGCAGGCGCGCGCCGCGCGCAGGAACCACTCCACCGCCAGCACCATCGGCACCACCGGCACGCCGGCGATGCGGTGATCCGCGAGGTAGGGGTGGCCCTTCTGATCGACGCGCACCTCCACCGTCGCCGCCGGCGTCACCTTCGCGCCCAGCGCGCCGTCACCGTGCGAGCCGCCCACCACCACCGTGACGTCGTCACTGCTGCCGGTGAGCTCGTCGACGAAGCGCTGCGCACCCACCTCGAGCGGAATGAGCGCCACGCCCATCTGCTGGAAGTGCGCCTTGAGGCTCGGGGTCACCATGCCGCCTTCCCACGGGCCCCAGCCGATCGAACGAACCACGCACGAAGGGCCGCGGCGCGCGCGCTCTGCGCAGGCGACCAGGTTGAGCACCTCGTTCGCCATCGCGTAGTCGCACTGCCCGGGGTTGCCGGTGCGCGCCGCGATGGAAGAGAAGAGGCACAGCGAGGTGAGCGGATCCTTCGCGGTCGCCGCCAGCAGCGCACGCAGGCCGGCCACCTTGGTGTCGAAGACGCGATCGAACTGCTCGTCGGTCTTCTCCGCGATCTTCTTGTCCGCCAGCACGCCGGCGCCGTGGACGATGGCGGTGATGGGGCCCCACTCCTTGCGCACGGTGTCGAGCGCGGCGGAGAGCGCGGTGGCGTTGGCCACGTCGACCGCGAGGTACTTCGAGTCGGAGCCGGCCGCCTTCAGCGCCGCCATCGTCGCGCGGATCTCACGCAGCGCGAGCAGGGCCGCGAGCTGGCCGTTGAGCTCGGCCGGCGTGGCCTTCTTGCCCTCGGCCTGCGCCTTGTTCATCAGCGCGCGCTTGAGGCCTGGCTCGTCGGTGAGGCCGCGGAGCTCAGCGGGCTCTTCTCCGAGCGGGGTGCGGCCCAGCAGCACGATGCGCGGCTGCTTCGCCTTCGCCAGCGCGAGCAGGCTCGAGGCGGTCACGCCACGGCCTCCGCCGGACGCGACCACGACTGAGCTGGAGGTGATCGCCGCGCCCACCGCGGGAGAAGCGGTGTGCACCGAAGAAAGGCTGGTGCGCCGCCCGTCGGCGTGGAGGCCGACCTCGAGGGTGGTGCCGCCGCCGAGCAGCTCGTTGACGATGACTTCGGCGGTGGCGTTCGCGTCGCGCGTGCCCCGCTCGAGGTCGATGGCCTTCACCGCCGCCTTCGGCCACTCGAGCGCCGCGGTGCGGGCCAGGGCGCTGACGCCGCCGAGGAACGCGCGGGTGCCGTCGCGGCCGGAGAGGCCGAAGTCGCCGCCGGTGTCCTGCACGGTGACGAAGGTGCCGCCGGTCTCGCCGAAGCGGGCCGCCACGGCGCGCGAGGCGCGGAAGGCCTCGCGGTTGACGGCGACCGCTTCGTCGACGGTCTTCACCGCGCGCAGACCACCGAGGAACACCACCGCGTCGGCGTCGGCCGGGACGGTGGTGACGATGGAGGCCTTCACGCCGTACTTCGCGAGGTTCGCGACCACCGCGGCCGCGATGCCTGCGCCGTCGTCGGTGACCGCCAGGCGCTGGGCGCCGAGGATTCCGGAGAGTGCCATGCCCACCGAGGTGGAGGGCACTTCACGCAGGGCGTAGCGCTCGACGCTCGCCTTCGGAGTCGTAACCCTGGCTCCCTCTCCCCCGTGGGGGAGAGGGTTGGGGAGAGGGCTTGCCGCCTTCATGTGGTTCACGATCTGTCCGAGCGTGCGCAAGGTCGCCAGCTCAGTCGGCTTCACCTCGGGCAGGTTCGGCGCGCGCTCGCGCATCGCCGAGAGGATCTCGACCCGCTTGATCGAGTCGATGCCGAGGTCGGCCTCGAGCTCCATGTTCGCGTTGAGCATGTCCTTCGGGTAGCCGGTCTTCTCGGCCACGATCGTCATCATCAGCGCTTCGAGGTCCTCCACCGGAGCTTTGGCTCCCTCTCCCCCGTGGGGGAGAGGGTTGGGGAGAGGGCTTGCCGCCTTCATGTGGCTCACGATCTGTCCGAGCGTGCGCAGGGTCGCCAGCTCGGTCGGCTTCACCTCGGGCAGGTTCGGCGCGCGCTCACGCATCGCCGAGAGGATCTCGACGCGCTTGATCGAATCGATGCCGAGGTCGGCTTCGAGCTCCATGTTCGCGTTGAGCATCTCCTTCGGGTAGCCCGTCTTCTCAGCCACGATCGTCATCATCAGGGCTTCGAGGTCGACCGACGGTCCAGCGGCGGCTCGGGGAGCCGCAACGGGGGCGGGCGCTGCGACGATGACCGGCTGCGGCGCGGCGACAGGCGCGGGCATCACGACCGGGGCTGCGGCGGCGAGCATCGGCTGCGGCCGCGGCGCCGGCATCGACTGCTGCATCGGCTGCGCGCCCATCATCGCGCTCAAGCCGGCGAACGAGGACTGCGCCGTGTTGAGGAAGGCCACGTGGCTGTCGGCCATCGAGCGCTGGTAGGCCGCGTGCGCTTCAGCCGTCTGACGCTGCGTTTCCTGGAACGCGTGCACCCAGGCCAGGTGTGCTTCGGGGGCTGCCTGGTAAGCCCTCTCCCCGACCCTCTCCCCCGCGGGGGAGAGGGAGACGGCGGCCACGGGCACCTGCACTTCGACCGGAACTTCGACGCGGATGATCTGCGGCTCAGGCACAGCGCGCGGACCGTTCGGCTTCGGCAGATCCTTCGCGCCACCGGCCGGAGGATACGGGCGACCCGTGTTCGCGCCGTTGATCGGCATCGTCATCGCCGGCTTCTTCACCGGCTTGTCCGAGGCGGGCTGGAACTGCTCCCACAGCGGCGCGAGGTTCATCGACACGCCCGCGATCGCCAGGCGGCCGAGCCCTTCCTGCAACGTCGTCACCCCGTGCTTGCCCTTGCGATCCAGGCTCACCGCGCGGTGCGGCCGATCTCCGAGGATCCGCCCAACCAACTCGGTGAGCACGCTGCCCGCGCCGACCTCCACGAACGTGCGCACGCCGCGCGCGTACATCGCCTCGATCTGCTCGACGAAGCGCACCGGCTGCGCCAGCTGGGAAGCGAGCTGTTCGCGCGCGTCCTTGCCGTACACCGCGGCCGTCGCGTTGCCGTACACGTCGAGCTTCGGCGCCGAGAACGTCACGCCCTCGAGGAACGTGCGGAACGGCGCGCTCGAACCCGCCACCAGCGGGCTGTGGAACGCGGTCGCCACCGGCAGCCGCTTCGCCGTCAGGCCCTTCGCGGACAGCGCGGCCTCCACCTTCGTGATCTCCTCGACCGAGCCCGACAGCACCACCTGGGTGGGCGAGTTGTGGTTGGCCACCACCACGTTCGCGCCGCTCGCCGCCACCGCCGCCTTCACTTCGTCGATCGACTTCGCCACGGCGGTCATCGCGCCCGGCACCGCCGACGCATCACGCATCAGCTCGCCGCGCTTGCGCGCCACCTTCACCAGCGAGGCCGCGTCGATGACGCCCGCCTCGTGCAGCGCCGCCACTTCACCAAAGCTGTGACCCGCCACGCACGACGCGCGCACGCCCACCTGGTGCAGCACGTTGGCCAGCGACTGGCTGTGCACCCCCAGCGCCGGCTGCGCCCACTGCGTCTGCGTCAGCTTCTGCTGCTGCGCCTCGCGGTCGGCGTCGGTGAACACCGGCCTGGGGAACACCACGTCGTGCAGCCGCTCGTCGCCGAAGGGGAGGTTCGCCGCGTCGTCCCACGCCTGGCGCGCGGCGTCGAAGGCCATCGCGGCCTCCGCGCCCATGCCGACGTACTGGCTGCCCTGCCCGGGGTAGAGGAACGCCACCTGGCCGGCATCAGCCGCGCCGGTCGCGTAGTGCACGCCGCTCGGGGTCGAGTACGCCGTGCCCGGCGCCTTCTCGATGCTCGCCGCCGCGCCGTTCAACTTCTCCGAGAGCTCCTGCAGCGAAGCCGCCACCACCGCGAGGCGCGCCGAGTCCTTCTGCGAGAACGAGGCTTGCGTCTCGCGCGCGAGGAACTGCAGCTCCTGCTTCGAGCTCGCGAGCTGCTTCGCCTTCGCCACCAGCTCGGCGGGCGTCGCCGCAGAGAGCAGCACCAGCTCGGTCGGAACCGTGCGCAGCCGCCACGCCTGCTTGCCGTTCCCCTTCGGAACGTACTCCTCCATCGCCACGTGGAAGTTGCTGCCGCCGAAGCCGAAGCTCGACACCGACGCGCGGCGCGGGTGCTGGCTGTCGCGGATCCACGGGCGGCGCTGGGTGTTCAGGTAGAACGGGCTCTTCTCGATCTCCAGCTTGGGGTTGGGGCGATCGACCTTGATGGTGGGGGGCAGCACCTTGTGGTGCAGCGCCATCACCGCCTTGAACAAGCCTGCTGCTCCGGCAGCCGCCTTGGTGTGGCCGATCTGACTCTTGACCGATCCC